>CBHXZU010000242.1:0-8179 GCA_966125105.1 uncultured Prosthecobacter sp. | reverse complement strand
CCAGCGGTTGAAGAATCCGGCCTACGAGTCGCTGTGCAATCGCATCTTTCTCCGAGCCGAACTCGAGCCGCTCACTGGCGACGAAATTGAGCAATACGTGAAATTCCGCCTGATGACCGTCGGACGGATGTCCGATCTTTTCACTCCCGACGGCATCGCGCGCCTGCACGCGTGCTCCGGCGGAATCCCGCGCACCTTGAACAAGCTCGCCATGCTCAGCCTCATCGAGGGCGCGCAGCGGCAACTGGGAATGATCGACAAGGAAATCGTCGACGCCGCCGCAAAACGCCTGTGAGTGAAAGTGAGAAGGCGCGCCCGCGCACGAAGACGGAATTGCGGCGCGGCGCGGAATGGACCGTTCTCAAACCGTCGCAAGGCGTCACGACGGATGAAGAGGCATTGCTTCTCGGCGAAGGCCGCGCTCCCACTGCGCCGTTTCCTGAAATTGAGCCGACGCCTCCGCAAGCCGCCTGACGAAGCGTCCCAGCCTGCCCCGTGAGGCTAAAAGCGGTCTGGCCTCCCAAAGCTGCACGAGGTGGAGTTTGAGGAAGCGGAGTCATTCGGCGGATGCAGAAATCCCTCCGGCTGACCTCCTGAAGCGCCCATTTGAGGCAGAATCTCCCCGAGTTGAGGCTCAAGCGCGGGTGCCTCGGCCGGAATCGCAGGCGCCTTTGGCCGCATTCCCTGCACGCATTTCCCTCCCTGCATGCGATCTGCATGAAAACAGATATGCTCTTATGCCCGATGTAGGCCTTTTCACAGCGACGGAACCTTTGTCGAAGGACATGAAAGTCGTCATCAAGTACGTCGTCGAAGTGAACGGGCTGGAGGTCTATTCCGAGTCCTACTCGGCGGACAAACTCGCGGAAGAGCTCGAGGAGGATGAACAGAAAGCAGTGAGTTTGTGGGCGCGCCGGATCAAGTGTGTTGTTGCCTGCAGAAAGCGCCATGGGTTTAGCGCGTGCGTGACGCGGTGCCTCACGGATGGGCAGGCTTGCGACTGCGGACATGAGAACGCCGAAAGTGTTTCTGAGCCGGGATGAACGAGTATGAGATTTACCTGCCGACGACCCACAACGACGGCTCCCCGGTCAGCCCTGCGGTGATCGAGCATTTCAAGGCCCTCCTCGGAAAGGTCTTTGGAGGGTACACGCACCTGCGGCAGCGCAGCGAGGGGGCATGGAGTGTCGGAGGCGTCACGTTTCGCGATGAAGTGACAATTGTTCGCGTGCTCGACGACGGGCACCGCAATTTCGATATGGCGACCTTCAAGAAATCGGTGGAGCGCGAGCTGCGACAGCAGAGCATCCTCATCGTGCGTCGGGAGGTGAGCGTAGTCGCGTAAATCGGAAGGACGCGAGCGGGCGAGGCCACAGGAGGACGTCCTGCCTGCGTGCAGTTATGCCACAAGCTAGCGCCCGACCCGAATGCTGGCCGAAGGCCGCGCGTCTGCCTTGAGAAATCGTTTCATGTGCTGCGTGGCGTATGCTTTCGCGGCGGCGCTC
Organism: uncultured Prosthecobacter sp.; assembly: GCA_966125105.1. Classification (GTDB taxonomy): domain Bacteria; phylum Verrucomicrobiota; class Verrucomicrobiia; order Chthoniobacterales; family Chthoniobacteraceae; genus SXWH01. The sequence goes on along the minus strand of CBHXZU010000242.1, from coordinate 6,674 downwards.
TCGGAAGCGATGCAATCTGCGGGCACCAAGAGTTCGTAGTCGCGCATGTAGGCGTCGTTCGCCGTGAACAACACGCAAATGTCCGCGGCGAAGCCGGTGATGATGAGCTTTTGCGCGCCCAAGTAGGAGAGGAGCACGCCGAGTGAAGTGGAATAGAATCCCGAGTGCTTCGGCTTGAGCACGAAGTAGTCGTCTTCGGCGGGGATGAGAAGGCGGGCTACGCTTGCGCCGGGCGATTCATCGCTAATGCAGCGCTCCACCTGCGTTTTGAAGTCCGACCGCCAGCGGCCAAAATTGTCGTTCACGTAAATTGCGGGCACACCCCGTTTGCGGAGACGGCTCTTCAGCGCAGCGATTCGGCGGGCCGCGGGAAGCGCAAATTTCAGCAGCTTTTTCCCCTCGGGAAAATCGAAGTCATTGATCACGTCCACGAGGAGGAGCACGACCTTCGACTGCTCGGGCGCGACGCCATGGGGATCGCGGCGCTTCATCGCCCGAAGTTTTCGCGCAGAGCGGCAGTCACCTGCGGAATGCAACGTTCGCTGGGCCGTGCCGCGGGTTGCGCAGCGCCACGCATGATTCATGGAAGTTCATCGTATTGTCCCTGGAGGCGGAGATGAGCGCCGGCGGTTTCGAGCGAAGTGGTTCATGCTTCTCTATTGTGTTCGTAAGTGTGCTCAGGCGCGGATGCCGCCCAAGGAGATCCTCGGGTTGGCAATTCTGCGCCGCGCGTGAATCGTTAAACATCCGTTTCTCAAGGTCGTTGCGATGACCGGGTATGGACCTCAATACCCGCCAAGCACGCGATTTGCGCATCCTCGCGAAGCGTCTGAGGAACAACTGGCGCGCACCCGTTTCCAATGCACCGGCGCGGGCTTCACGAACTATGCGAGAAGAGCCGACTCCCACGGTCAGTGGCGCCCGTTAACCTACGTATGCGGGTCGTCCTCGAAATGTTTGAACCTACCCTGCACTGGCTGGCGCTGGCCCGAGTGATCGAGAATAATCCGGACCTGCCAGGGGACGTCTCGCTTTTGGTGAAGAAGGACCGGTTGGCATTTGTGGATGCCAATGGAAGCGAAATCGCAGTACTGGCCTTGGAGAATCGCTTTTCCGAAGAGCGCGTGCGCGATGTGAATGGGAAACTCGCGGTCCTGGAATGGATTCACGAATGCTTCCCGGCACCGCCTCAGGTTCGACTGCCCGGACCCTAGCCGCCGGCCATGGCGCCGACGACCATGAATGGCTCTTCGCCGTTCACGACCTCCTCAGGCAACGGCGTCTCGACGGGCTCGTGGGACCAGTCTTCCTTGCAGGCAAAGTAACGGATAAACGGGCGACGCTTTAGCGTGCCGTAGTCGCGAATCGTGCCCCGCAGCATCGGGAACTTTGCTTCCAGCGCATCGAGGACGGCACCGATGGTTTTGTCACCGGCGAGTTCCAGTTCCACTTCCCCCGTGACCCGCGCCAGATTGCGCAGGTGATAGGGGAGCACGACACGGATCATGAAAGTGTTTGGACTTCCACGGACAACACGCGCGGGAGGTCGCGAACGATTGCTTCCCACGTGTCACCGTTATCCGCGGATGCGTAGACCTGCCCGCCGGACGTGCCGAAATAGATGCCGCAAGGGTCGAGCGAGTCGACGGCCATGGCATCGCGCAGCACGTTCACGTAGCAGTCCTGTTGCGGGAGACCTTTGGTGAGCGCTTCCCATTCATTGCCGCCGGTCTTGCTGCGGTAAACGCGCAGTTTGCCATCCGGCGGGAAATGCTCGGAGTCGCTCTTGATCGGCACCACGTAGATCGTCTCCGGCTCGTGCGCGTGAACGTCGATCGGAAACCCAAAGTCGGAGGGCAGATCGCCGCTTACTTCAGTCCAGGAATCGGCGGAGTTGTCCGTGCGCATCACATCCCAGTGCTTTTGCATGAAGAGCACCTCGGGCCGCGAGCGGTGCATGGCGATGCGGTGCACACAGTGGCCGACTTCGGCGTCCGGGTCGGGCAGTTCATATTGCGATTTGAGCCCGCGGTTCACCGGTTTCCAGGATTCGCCGCCGTCGTCGGTGCGAAAGACTCCCGCCGCAGAAATCGCCACATACATGCGCTCGGGCCGCGTGGGATCGAGCAGGATGGTGTGCACGCCCATCCCGCCGGCGCCGGGTTGCCACAGGTGGCCCTTCGCATTTCGCAGGGCGGCGAGTTCCTGCCACGTTCGCCCACCATCGGCGGAACGAAAGAGCGCGGCATCCTCCGCGCCGGCATACACCACGTCCGGATCCGTAAGCGACGGCTCGAGGTGCCAGATGCGCTTGAACTCCCACGGGTGCTGCGTGCCGTCATACCACATGTGCGTGCCGGGATTGCCTTCGTATTTGAACTCATTGCCGATGGGCGCCCACGTCTTTCCGCCATCCTCGGAGAGCTGCATCACCTGGCCGAACCATGCGCTGGTCTGGGACGCGAAGATGCGGTCCGGATTCACCGGCGAACCCTTGAGGTGATACATCTCGAATCCCGCGAAGAAGGGGCCGGCGACGTCCCATTTCTTGCGTTTCCCGTCGGAGGTCAGGATGAACGCGCCTTTGCTCGTACCGACCAATACACGAATGGTGCTCATTAGCTTGGATGAGGGTTTTTGGATGAGTGACTGAATGAAGCTTCAGGGCTTCGACGAACGACCGCGGCGAGTTTGGACATTATTCGCCGCGCTTTTCAAATACCCATTCCGGCACATGCCTGCGCCATACGAAGCCGTTAAGCGGCATGCGTCCTCGCATGCGCCGACCACTTCAGCCTCCCGCCCTACAAAAAGGCGCTGATTTTCCGCGTAAAAATGTCCGTCGATAGACCATCGACGCTCCTTCTACGCCGTAAGACGTGTCCCGATAGACCCTCGATGCACTTTTTACGCCGTAAAAGATGTGCCGATAGAGGCTCGACGCCCGCGTTACGCCATAAAACGAACGTCGATAGACGATCGGCATACTCGTTACGCCGAAAAATGTGTGTATATAGACTATCGGCATACTTGCGACGGCGTAAAATGGGTGCCGATAGACCCTCGAAGGAAGTTTTACGCCGTAAAAGGTTCATCGATCTTCTATCGACGCAGGATTTTCGGCGTAAAATGAGCGCCTTTTGGTGCGTTGATCCCTGCGATGGCGTGAATTGCGTTGTTCCTGTGAAAGGTGCGTCGTAAGCGGCGGAACGTTTGAGTTTTCGCTGGAAACCCATCCATTTCGGATTACGGATACGTAATCTCTCCGCCGAAAGGCGACCACCCGAACACCTCAGATCCCTCGCAGCATTCCGTCTTCCTGCCCGTGAACACTCGCGTTCGTATTCTCCGTCCACTCGCGGCTTCCATCGCGCTGCTCCTCGGCGCCGCATTCGCCGAGGCCCAAATCACCTGGTCCCCGACGCCCGGCTCGGGCACGTGGAATACTGCCACGAATTGGGTGGGTGGGAATGTGCCCGATACCAATACGGAGCAGGCGCTTTTCGACGTGAGCAACATCACGGCGATCAACCTGTCGGCGACGACTACGGTGAATAAGCTGACTTTCAGCGCCGTCGCCCCGAGCTACACCTTTTCGGGCTCGCAGCTGATTCTCGATGTGAACGATGCAGGCAGCGCCTCGCTCGCGGCGCTGGAAGCGCTTGAGGGGTCTGCGCCCGTCGTTTTCAACAACACCGTCAATTTCCGCGACGGGAATGGCAACAACTCGCAGCCCGCCATCACCGTGGGTGCCGGAGCAGTGATCGACTTCAACGCGGCGGTCACCACGACGAGCAACCGCAATCTCCAGGTGAATGGCAGCGGTGTGGTGAACTTCAACGCAGGCGCCGTCCCGAACACCGGCACCGGCCAGCTTCAGCAGGCGGGCAGCGGGACGATCCATCTATTTTCCAACCCTGCCGCGACCGGGCAGATTCGCGCATTCGGCAATGGCGGGAGCATTCGCATTCACACGAATGTGAACCGAGCCCTCGGCCTGGGCGTGACGGGGTCGCTCACCCATGAAGGCAAAATATACCTGTCCGAAAACGGGGTAGTTACGTCCGGGTCGCTCGGCACCGGCGGTGGCACCGGCGCGGGGACGCACACGATGGATGTAACCTTCGGCGCCGACATCCCCGGCGCGGGTACGGCGACTCACACTGGGGTGTTTGCTTTCAATAATCTGACCTCGGGTCTCTCTGGCACCACGGCGGTGATGCGGCTCGACGTGGGTGCGGATGATACTTTTGTGCTGAGTGGCGCTGTGACCGGAGCGGCTGGCGGCTACGCGACGCCAGAGTTTCGCAAGCAAGGCCCCGGCACGGCGATGCTCACCGGAGCGAATACCTATACGGTGCCGACCCACGTTGTGGAAGGAACGCTGATCCTTACACCGGCGCAGACGGGGAATTCCGCGATCACGGTGGATGACGGCGCGACGCTGGGCATTCGGACGTTTCCCACGGGCACACTCAACGCGGCAGGCCTAACGGTCGGGTCGAGCGCCGGCGCGACCATCCGCGTGGACACGTTCGGCGGAGGAACGCCCCTCGCTAACGTCATAAACACCGGGACATTTACTCCGGCGCCGAACACTAGGTTCGTGATCGTTCCTTCCAACCTCAGCAGCGGTCTCATGCGGCTTGTCGATTACACTACGCTGGGTGGCGCGTTTTCCTCAATGTCCGTGACCACGCCCTATCGCGTCACCGGCACCTTGCAGGACAACACAGTTGATGGCGCGGTGGATTTGAACCTGGTTGTCGAAACTCCGCGGTGGAACGGTGACGTCAGCGGGGACTGGGACATCAGCGCCGACGGCGTGACCGGCGGCAGTCTCAATTGGAGGACACTCACCTCCAATGCCGCGACGCGTTACACGCAGGGGGTGAACACGGACCTCGTGACATTCGACGATAACGCGACGGGCACGACAGATATCAACGTGACCACCGCCATCGCGCCCGCATCCACGACGGTGGCGAACGACACGAAGATCTACACGTTAGCTGGACCGGGCAAACTCACGGGGCCGGGCCCCCTTTTCAAAAACGGCAACGGCACGCTGATCCTGAAAAACGAAACTGCCTACGATCACACCGGCGGCACCCTGATCAATTCGGGCACCGTGCAGGTCGGTGACGGGGTCACGCCGGGTGTCGGTTTCCTGCCGACTGGCACGACTACGAACAACAGCACGGTGGTGTTGAATCGCATCGACGATTTCATCACTCCGGGGGGACTCGTGGGAACGGGAACCTTGGTGAAGAGCCTCGCGAACGTGGCGAGTTTTCTTGCCGCGCAAAACTTCGGCGGCACGGTGAACATCAACGCGGGAAAACTGCGTTTCACGGGCGGGGGAAACATGAGCGGCAGCATCAACGGGCCCGGCGAACTCGTCGTCAGCGGTGGAACGCTGCAAATGAGCGGCTCCAGCCCCAATACCTATACCGGGCTCACCACGGTAGATTCGGGCACGTTGCAGTTGAACAAGACTGCGGGAACCACTTCGATCGCGGGCGACCTGTTTTTCACCGGCACGGGCCAGCTCACACTGACCACGGCCAACCAGATCGCGGACACTTCCAACATCATCTACGACAAGGCGGTCAACGGCGGGACGATCATCATCAACGAGACCGTCGCCTCGATCACGATGATCAATGGCAATGACACGGGAGCGCAGGTGCAGGCGCAGAATGGATTCGTGGTGACCGGGCTTCTCGCGTCGCACAATTCGAGTGTCTTCGCCGTGGCCAGCAATCATTCCGGCACCGTCGGCGGGCTGAGCATCAATGGCAGCAGCATCATTCGCATTGCCGCGAACAGCAATCCCTCCACGCTCACCGTCGGCACTCAAGGCATCGCCGCGAGCGGCGGCACGCTCCAGGTCGGACAGGGTAACAATGCATTCAATGCCGTGCTCAATTTGGGTGGCAATGTGACCACCACCGGGAACCTGAATATCACGGACGGTAATTTCAACGGGGCACAGTTGCGGCAGATCAATCTTTCCGGCGACCGAGTGTTCGAAATCGGGGCTTTCACGACGACGACCGTCGCGCCCGATTTATCGGGTGTCGGCGGCCTGATTAAAGAAGGGCAGGGCGTGCTCACGCTCACACCCGCCAGCACCAGCAATTACACCGGCGCCACCATCGTCAATGCAGGAACGCTGCAGGTAAACGGCACCCTTTCGGGAACGAGCGTGATCGTCGATGGAGGTGTCCTCGCCGGCACCGGAACAATCACGACCAGCGTGCTCGGCCTCGACCTCAATCTGAACGGCGCAATCACCCCTGGGCCTGCAATTCCCAATGGCATCGGCACGCTCACGATCAATGCAACCGGCACGGAAGTGAACGTCGCCGACGCCGGTCCGGGCAGCTTGCAATTCGATCTCGGCCTTCCGCTATCGAGCGACCGAATCATTTTAACCGGAGGCGTCCTCAACATCGGGCTCGGCGTCCTTGGCTTTGATAATTTTGCATTCACCGAGACGACGGTCCTCAACGCGGGCGATGTGTTCGTCCTTTTTGATACGAGCAACCCAATCTTGGGGACGTTGGCCGTGGACTCCACCGGGCCGATGAGCGGAGGACTTTTTGGACAACTCCGCGTTTCGCTCGACGGCACGGATCTGGAGCTCGCAGTCGTGCCCGAGCCCGCGC
>CBHXZU010000241.1:0-8215 GCA_966125105.1 uncultured Prosthecobacter sp. | reverse complement strand
CATTCACTGCCGACGTTGCATTTCAGATTCGCTCCCCATCTTCCGTTGAGCCGAGTTCGTTCTTGAATGGCGCGCCTGGACCGCTCTGGCGAGCCGTGCTACGGCGCAAGCGTGCTTGCGGTGGCCTTGCCGAAAGTCTCGCTTCTTTCCGCTTGGCGACCATGTGCTGCCTTGATTTCGGCAGTCGCTCAGTTCCCGCTCTTACGCCGTGTGGCGGGCTTGCGGGCGGCGCGAGGTTTGGCAGTGGCAGCCGACCTCGGCGGGCGTTTGCGAGGTGCAGGGCTGGATTTCGGGGGGCGCGCGCGTGAGAGGAACGTCGTCTTGCGCGATGGGGTTGCCGGTCGATTGCTCTGCCACTGAGCATCGTTATCCGAGGCGATCCGTTTCATGCTGCGGCCACTAACCACGGAAGTGTCGTCGCGCTTTGCCGAAATCGGGGGGAGGTCTTCTCCTGCCTTGATGAGCAGCCATTTGTTTCCTTCATCATCGCGGCGATCCTTCACCACGATCCACTCGCCCTTCAGCTTCTTGCCGCGCATGATCAGGTGCATTTTCCCGGCATGATACGCGGCGGCGGGATTTCCCGTGAGGTCTTCGTATTCACCCTGGTCCCACACCATGACCGTGCCGGCGCCGTAATTCCCCGGTGGGATCGTGCCCTCGAAGTTCGCGTATTCGAGCGGGTGATCCTCCACGTGCATCGCGAGTCGTGCCTCACGAAGCTTGGTGGGCGGACCTTTCGGCACCGCCCATGAACGCAGCACGCCCTGCATCTCGAGTCGAAAGTCGTAATGCAGGTGGCTGGCGGCGTGTTTCTGGATGACGAACCGGTGGACGCCTTTCTCGGACTTGGTTTTCTTCGCTTTGTCCGAGTAAGGCTCGGGCGTTTGGGCCGGATTCCGTTTCGCGGCGTATTCGCGCAGGCTCTTGTCCCGGTTTTTCGGCCACGTCGCGAGCTTCTGCGGCGGCCCGGCGGAAAGGGCACTGGTGAATGCATCAGGCAGCTTTTGCTTGGTCGTCAGCACCGCTTCGTAAAGGTCACCGAGTTTATCGATGCGTTTCAAAGTCTCCTTCGGCGTGAAAAAGAGGGCGTCCGATTTGCCACGTTTGAGCGCGCGTTCCAGTTCCTCCCAGGTCACGGGCGCGGAAATGAAAGGCTCCCCATGCGTGGCGCGCATGGCGTACACGCAGACGGTCGTTTTGAAGTCCGAGTTCTGGCTCCAGTCGATGAGCACTTTCCCTTTGCGGAGCGTCTTCGCCATCTCCGAGACGACGAGCTTCGGCAACTGACGCTGAGCCAACTCCGCCACGGCCTTCGCAAATGGCTGCGTGGCCTCGTAGCCAATGGGGACATTGAGCGGGACGGAAAGGTGCAGCCCCTTCGAACCAGAAACCTTCGCGAAGAGTTCGAGCCCCCATGCGGCGAACATTTCCCGCAGATGCAGGGCGACCCGGGTGCAATCGAGGATGTCGGCCGGTTCGCCTGGATCCAGGTCGAATACGATTGAGGTGGGAGTGTCGATCTTCGGCGCCCGGGCCAGCAGCACGTGTTTCTCAATGTCGCCGAGATTGGTCGCCCAGAGCAGCGTCGCCCGATCGTTCGCGAGGATGTAATGGATATCCGCGCCACCCTCGCTTCGCGGCACGGCAAAGCGTTTCACCCAGTCCGGCGTGTGAGAGGGGGCATTCTTTTCGTAGAAGTGCTCGCCGGTAATGCCCTCTGGGTAACGCTTCAGAGTCAAAGGCCGATCCCGGAGGTGCGGCAGTATGGCCGCGGACACATCCGAGTAATAGGCAAGGACCTCGCCTTTTTTGAACCCGTTTCCAGGGAAGTAAACCTTGTCGAGGTTCGAAAACTGCAGTTCGCGGTTATCGACGGCAACGCGTTGCTTCGTGGGCATGGTGCACCACGGAATCGCGCGGCAGTTCGCTCAGGGGTGGAGAATTACGGTCGCCACCACACGCCGCGGGGCAGGGGATCGGGCAGGAAGGCCCGCCTGGCCTTCGCCACAACCACGCCATCGTCCTCGATCCGCTTTACCCGCGCCTGCTCGTCAAAGTAGATCCGCACCGTCCGCGCCCCACCCTTGTAGTCACCGCCGCCGGTGCCGGTGTATTGCACGGCGCCTTCGCGAGGGTCGATGGCCCACCGGAGCCGCCCGCGCTTGTCGACGCCCCAATCGGGTTTCCCCAGGAGAACGACCACCTGCGCCACGCTCATTCCGGGCTCAACGTGCCGGAGCCAATGATCCAGTTCCCGGGCCTGCTGGCGCTTCGAAACGTGCGTGAAAGGGGGCAGTTCCGGAAGCCACGCGGAAATATCGATCGAATTCACCTTGGCAGTGGACGATCCGGCCAGGCTCAATAGGGCTGCGAGGGCACAGAAAACTCTCATTCCAGCCAACCTAGCGAGATGCGATAGACTTGAAAAGAGGGTGTTCGCGGCCGAGTGGGAAGGTGCCTTCCGCATGACTTTTTTGTGACGGAGAGGATGGCACTGTCATTGCGGGAAAAGCCGCGCTCTGCTATACGGCGCCGCCCTTTCCCGGAAAATTCATTCAATTACCAATGCCGACTTACGAGTACGAGTGCGCAAAATGCCGGAAGAACTTCGAGTTGTTTCAGTCCATGAAGGACGAACCGCTGAAGGTTTGCCCCAAGGAGCATTGCCAGATGAAGAAGTGGGGCAAAGGCAAGGTGACGCGACTCCTCGGCGGCGGCGCGGGGCTGATTTTCAAAGGCAGCGGATTTTATATCACCGATTACCGCAGTGAAGGTTACAAGTCCGCGGCGAAGAGCGATTCCGGATCGGCTGCGCCCAAGAAGACTGAGACGAAAGCGGAATCCAAGCCCGCTAAGAAATCAGCCGCCAAAAGCGACTAACCACCATTCTTCCACTGACGCCCCTAAATTATGGCTACTGAAAGTCCCACCCTCAAATGCGCCGCGTGCGGCCATCAAAACGAACCCGAGCGCGTTTATTGCCACAATTGCGGGCAAAAGCTCGATCGCACGCTCCTCCCCAAGCCGGCGGAAGCGCCGGGCATCAGTGATGCCAAACGCCGCAAGCAGGTGCAGCGGATGATGCGCCCGAAACGGCCGATCGGCGCCTATTTCAAAACGCTCGTTTCGATTTTGGTATTCGCGGCGCTCATCGCGGCGACCTACCTTTTCTTCCAGCAACCTGAGGTTCTCCCCGACAAAAGGGCGATTGCAGACCGGAATGCCGGCGAACTCTGGCAGGCGCTAATGCAGAGCCCGAAACAGCTCACCTTGGACAATCTGACCGAGGACGAGGTGAATTACTTTCTGAAGGGCGCGCTGAAGCCCGCGGAAAGCAGCGTGCCGGGGGTGAAGTTCGAGCGGGCATTCATGACATTTGGCAATGGCACCATCACTGTGGCTGCAGAGCGCAGCGCCTGGGGCGGACTTTCCATGTATAGCAGCACGACCTATGCGGTGCGGAATACTGCGGAAGGCGTGAAGTTTGAACCGATCGGCGTGCGTTTCGGCAAACTGGGTGTCGATCCCCGGGTTCCATCGGTTCCGGGTTTGGGCCTGGGGGGGGTTCAGAAAGCGTTCGAGAAAGAACTCGGCCAATTGGGACGCCTGGCCTATGTCGAACCCAAGGAAGTTATCGTGCAGGTCGACGGAAAACCTGAGCGGCGTGGCGTGCTCAAAATCGTGACCAAGCCCGCCACGCCATGAGGCAATTCGCTGCGAAGTTCTGGTTGGTTCTCGGGGTTGCCTGGCTGATCGCCGGCGCAGCCTGGGGTGCCGATTTGAAAAATCGCAGCACCAGCCGGACGGGGCAGTTCATCGTTTATTGCGATGACCGCGAGTTGCGCTCGCGAGTCGTGAGTTTTGCAGAGGAACTCAAGACCGATATGCTGCAGGTGCTGCGGGAGGCCGATTCATGGTCCTCTGCGCGCGCGCCGATTGTCGTTACGATTGATCCAGCCGCTCCGGGGGAACGGATTGTTCCCGCGCAAGTTCGGTGGGTGAATACGGTCGCGGGTCCGAAAATCGATGTGGTCGTGCGGGTTGGCTCGGATCCATCGGAAGTAAACCTGCAGACGCACCTGTTGAAGGCGATGCTGCTCGAGATCTCGTATCGCGATCGCGCACTTCCCGAAAACAACCAGGCTGTCGTGGAACCGCCATGGTGGCTGGTGGAAGGAATCATCGAAACGGTTCGCACGCGAAATGGCTTTGGCGGAGCGGACGTCTTTAAGAGCATCGTTAACACGGAGAAGCTGCCGCCTTTGGACCGTTTTCTGACGCAGCCGCCCTTGAACTTGGATTCTGCCGCGGGCACGGTCGACCGGGCGTGCGCGATGTGCCTCGTGGAGGCGCTGCTTGGTCTGCCAAATGGAGGCAGCAACCTCGTGCGTTTCATCCAATCCTGGCCAGCAGCGGCCGGGGATGTGCAGGGTGCTCTGGCCGCGCAATTCCCTGTCTTGGCGGATACGGAGCATGCGCTCGCAAAATGGTGGGCGCTGCAACTCGCCCGCTACTCGACCGGTGACCGCACAACTGGTCTCACGTTACAGGACACAAACCAGCAGCTTGCCGCGTTGCTCAGTTTCGAAGTCGCAATCGATAAAACGGGAAAGACTCAGCACTTCGAGGTGCAAAATTTCTCGAGCTTCGTGAAGCTCCCGGGCGCGAAGCTCGCGATGCAGACACAGGAGGTCAAACTCGTGGTTCTTCACGCGAATGCGCACCCGCTCTTCCGGCCGGTTCTCAAGGAATACCAGGACATTTTCCGCCAACTCAGCATAAAGAAAACGCGCGGCATCGCTGAGCGCATCGCGGATATCGAGAGATACCGCGAAACCGTGGTTTCCGAGATGGGACAGATTACGGATTACCTCAATTGGTACGAAGCCACACAGCCGGCGGGCCGCACTGGCGTATTCGACCCATATATTCGGCGGGCTGAGAAAATGGCCCAGCCCGCGCCGGTCGACCCGCGCATTACCGCCTACCTCGACCAACTCGAACAAGACTTCGCGCCTCTCGCTCCCAATTCCCTCCCAGGCATGACCCCGACCGGCGCAGCGAGTCGTTAGCGCACAACGAACAAGAACGAACGAAAAGCTGGCGTGGAGAATTCCGGTCAGAAAAACCAGTCGTCCTGACGGAGCTTCAAGCGACTGAAGGATCCCGAGCCACCCGCCAGAGATCCATTGCCGGAGAGAGACCCTACAAAGCACCGGCTTTGGGAGCGCTGTGGCACGATGCGCGAGGAAGGACCCGAACCCTTCACGAGACCTCATTGTCGGAGGCAATCGTCGTGAATGGCTCGGGATCCTTCGTTACACTCGGTCGGATGACCGGCTTTTCGCACATCGAGCCGGCGTTATCTTCAGTTTAGTAGTAATCGTCCGAGCCGCGAGACCCTGGCGCCCGGTCACGAAGCAATTTCTAACGCGTTTTCCCGGTGAGCGCCTCGCGCCTCGCGTGCCCACCGGGCCACGTTAGAGCAATTGCCAAAAGTTATTTCCGGTAAACGCGGTTCCGTAACGGTTAAAAAGTGGGTCATCCTGAGGGAGCTTTAGCGACTGAAGGACCCCGATCCATTCACGCGAGCTTCCTTAATCGGAAACTTCTATTGGCAGATGCTCCAATTCCTCAAGGATCGAGCAAACTGCAATGGAACGGGCCTGTGTTGAGTGATGCTTCCCGCATCTCTGCTACTGGTCCCCAAGCGCCGCGCGTTGCGCGGCTACGAGCCGCTCAATTCCGACGCGAGCGAGCGCGAGCATGGAGTGCAGCTCAGCATCAGTGAAGGTCGTCTCTTCGCCGCTGCCCTGCACTTCCACAAACGTTCCGCCTTCGGTCATCACCACGTTCATGTCCACGGCGCAGTCACGGTCCTCGGGGTAATCCAAATCGAGCACCGGCACGCCGGCCACCACACCGACGCTTACCGCGGCTACCAATTGCCGAATCGGGTATTCCTTGATCAGCCCCGCGCCCATGAGCTTCCGGCACGCCAGCGCGGCCGCGACGCTCGCGCCAGTGATGCTCGCAGTCCGTGTCCCGCCATCGGCAGCCAGCACGTCGCAATCGATCCAAAGCGTCCTCGAACCGAGCTTCTCGAGGTCGAGCGCCGCTCGCAGCGAACGGCCAATGAGCCGCTGGATCTCGGTCGATCGTCCGTCGAGCCTCCCCTTGCTGATGTCACGCTGTTTCCGCTGGTTCGTGGAATAGGGGAGCATGGAATACTCCGCCGTTACCCAGCCGCCCGTCACGCTCTGCTCCTTCATCCAGCGCGGAACGCTCTCCTCGATCATCGCCGAGCAGATTACCTTCGTATTTCCAAAGGCGACCAGCACCGAACCGGTCGAGTTTGGCGCGAAGTCGAGCGTGAAGGAAATTGGGCGAAGTTGATCGGGCATCCGCCCATCGTGACGTGTCATGCGAGCGGACTATCGATCCGCCGCAAGGCACGCAAGACGAGTGAAGCGCAAGATTAGCGAGCCCAGGTGATCAATCGCAGCTCGTGGGCCTGGATCAGGTTCGGATGCGTTGGAAGCACTCGCACGCTGAGGCCGTAGCTGCCACTTTCCTTGGCAGGAATTGCCCCCACATAGCGGTAAACGCCGGTGTTCAGCTTTTCCTTCAGCTTCAGTTCAGCGGTCACCGCATTTGCAATCTGACCATTGGAGTTTTCTCCAAAGTAGGCCTGAACGCACACAAACTCGGGCGCGATCGGTCCCAAGGACACGCGCGCGCTTACTTCGAGGCTGTCTCCGACGGTGACGTTGACTCCATTTCCGGTGCGGACCTCCACTTCGCTCACGCTGACGTGCCCCCAATCTCGGCGGATGTTCGCCTTCCACTGGCTGACTTCGACAGCCTTCTTCCCGCCATTTGCCCCCATGATCGAATGCGCTTTGGCGGCCGGGCTATAGAGGCGCTCGGTGTACTCGCTGACCATCCGGTGAGTATTAAACTCCGGCACGATCGTGCGGATCGATTCACGCATCAGGTTGATCCAGGCGAGCGGCAGACGTCCATCGGGCTTCGCGTAGTAAAGCGGCAGGATCTGCGTCTCGAGAATGTGGAAGAGGCTGGCGACATCCACTTCGTCCTCGAATTGCGTGTCGGGCTGATCAGGGCTTTCCGGGATTTCCGCGCCGATGGCCCAGCCATTCTTTCCGCTGTAGCCTTCGCACCACCATCCATCGAGCACGCTGAGATTCAGACCGCCGCTCGGCGGGAGCTTCATGCCGCTCGTGCCGCTGGCTTCCAGCGGACGACGAGGATTGTTCAGCCAAAGATCCACCCCTTGGTAGAGGCGGCGTCCGACATAGTGGTCGTAGTCCTCCACGAAGACGATCCGCCCCTCGAACTGCGGCATGCGCGTGAAGCGATAGACCTCCTGGATGAAGCGCTTGCCCGGCTCGTCTTTCGGATGGGCTTTGCCCGCGAAAACAAACTGCACCGGCCGCTCGGCGTTCGACATCAAGCGGTGCAGCCGCTCGGGGTCGGAGAAGAGCAGAGTCGCGCGTTTGTAGGTGGCGAAACGCCGGGCGAACCCGATCGTCAGCACCTCCGGATTCAGCATGCGCGAAACGGCGCGCAGCTTTTCCGGGCTTTCGCCGAGACGAACGCGTTGCGCGCGCAGCCGCTCACGAATGAAGGAAATCATCCGCGCCTTTTGATTCTGGTGAGTATCCCAGATCGCTTCATCGGGGATGTCCTGAACCTTGCGCCAGAAGTCCTTGTCCGTGAGCTTTTCTTCCCAGCCCGGAAGATAGCGATCGTAGAGCTTGATGAACGCCGGCGCCGCCCAGGTCTTTGTGTGAATGCCGTTGGTAACCGAAGTAATCGGCACCTCCTGCACGGGAACTCCGGACCAAACTTCAGCCCAAATGCGCTGCGAAACGCGGCCATGGAGCGCCGAGACGCCATTCGCGTGACGCGAAGTGCGCAGCGCAAGGATGGTCATCGAGAAAGGCTCCTGCGAGTTCGTCCGGTTCTGGCCGAAGCTGACGAACGTATCGAAATCGATTCCGACGGTTGCCGGGTAATCTCCGAAGTATTTTCGGATCAACTCGAGTGGGAATGCATCGTTGCCCGCGGGAACCGGCGTATGCGTGGTGAAAACGTTTCCGACTGCCGTTGCCTGTAGTGCGGCATAGAAGTCCAGCTTCTCGTCGTGCACATGGCGACGGATCAGCTCGAGCGAGATGAAAGCCGC
>CBHXZU010000240.1:0-8222 GCA_966125105.1 uncultured Prosthecobacter sp. | reverse complement strand
TGCGTACGACGGGGTCCTTCCCTTCGGGCTGGTTCCTCGCCACTGCGTTGGATGACCGACTTTTTCACCGCTATTTCCCCGAGCTGAATGGCAGATAGACGACAATTGCAGAATTCCACACAGCCCATCCTCCTCAACCCGTGACAAAACCATGACAACTCCCGCAGGATTTTGCAGAGGATGTGGAGGTGACCCCAAACCGAATCTCGATTGCGCCACGCGACCGACTGCGACGGTATCGCGTCGCCCCGGTTTGGATCGCGGTCTTGCTCGCTTTGGCATTGCTCGCGGTGCTTGGCGTGCGCGGGCTCCAGCGGAATCGTGAAACCATTCTCGAGCAAGCGCGTGCCACCTCCGCGATAGCTGCCGAGCAAGTCACGCGAACCGCGCGCGCGGCAATTGCGGAACGCGTGGCTGGCACTCGAATCGTTCGCTTTTACCCGGAGCTGCCGAAACCAGGCCCAGCCACTGAAGCCGCGGCCTCGTTCGAGCGCGCGCTTTCGCTGTCCGAGGAGGAAGCGAACGCAATCTTTGCCGGGATTGAACAGGAGCACCCTGACGCCATAACCGCCACAGGATTGCCGGTGCTCCCTTTGATTGCATGGACCCGCCTGCAACGCGCCTCCGGAGATCCCGTCCCCCTCGCCGAGGCGCTCGCCAAGCGCGTAGTCGAGGACATCCCTTCTTTCCTTTCGGAAAGGCTGCTGGAGCAGTCCACTGCGCTCCTGGAGTCACGCGGAATGACGA
Source organism: uncultured Prosthecobacter sp. (assembly GCA_966125105.1). GTDB lineage: Bacteria > Verrucomicrobiota > Verrucomicrobiia > Chthoniobacterales > Chthoniobacteraceae > SXWH01. The sequence continues at coordinate 7,475 of CBHXZU010000240.1, read as the reverse complement.
CACCCGCACTTCAGAACTGGCAGCGGCGCTGGAAGGAGGACGAGTTCCTTCGCACTTCGCTGCGCGCCATTCCGACCGATCGCGAGCGGGCACAATGGATTCATCCAGCCGACGCCGGCCACTACTGGGCCGAGCCTATCGATTCAATCGCGTGGCGCGTGACTTCCGCGGACGCCATGCGGCAGGTCGTTGCAGATGCCGTGGAAGCATCGACGCCACTCTTACCGTCATCCGTGAAACTCTCGGCGCGTTGGGCTGGACATGATCTCATTCCCCCAACGCCTGGCGAAACGCTTGCCTCGCGCGATCACCAGAACCTTTCCGTCACCGCGACTTTGACCAACCCGGAGGATCTCTTCCGTGAACAGCGCCAACAAACGCTGTGGCTTTCGGGACTTCTCGCCGTCGCGCTGCTCGCAGTGTTGAGCGCATTCCTCGCCCTGCAAAAGTCGCTCGCGTCAGAACGGCAATTGAATCAGCAGAAGAGCGATTTCGTCGCCAGCGTGTCGCACGAATTGCGCGCGCCGGTTTCATCCATGCGGCTGATGCTCGAGAATCTTAAAAACGGCAACGCGAAGTCCCCCGCGGAATATGTCCAACTCATGCACGATGAATGCGGCCGGCTTTCCGCGCTGATTGAAAACGTCCTCGATTTCGCCAGGATCGAACACAATCGGAAGACCTACGAAATGGCGGAGGCCGACGTGGTCGCAATGATCGAAGACGTTGCGCGCTTGCTCGAACCTCGTGGCGCCCAACGCGGACAACGGCTCACGCTCGACCTTGTCCCAATCGATCCGGCGCCCCAAGTAGACGCGCTCGCCCTTCAACAAGCAGTCATCAATCTCGTGGATAACGCGATCAAGTTCTCCCCGCCGTCGACCCGAATCACCATCCGCGCCCGGATCCGAGACTCTGCGACGTGGGAGATCTCCGTCAGCGACCAGGGTCCCGGCGTGCCCGCCGGGGAACGTGAGCGCATCTTCGACCGATTCTATCGCGTCGGAAGTGAGCTGCGCCGCGAAACTCCCGGCGCGGGCATCGGCCTCGCGATCGTGAAACACACGATCGAAGCCCATCACGGCCGCATCGAGATCGAAAGCGAAAAGGGCGCGACCTTCCGCTTGATCCTTCCTTACATCCAACCGCCGTCCAAGCCCTGATCCATGTCTCGCGTCCTCATTGTGGAAGATGAACTGCCGATGCGCGCCGCGCTCGTCGACCTCCTGCAAGCGAATGGCTATCGCGTGACGGCCGCGACCGATGGCGCCGCCGGGCTGGAACCCCCGCTGGAAGATAAACCGGACCTCGTCCTGCTGGACGTAATGATGCCAAAGCTCGATGGCTTCAGCGTGTGTCGCGCCCTTCGCCAGCGATTGCCCGCGCTTCCGATGATCATGATCACGGCGAAGGGCCAGGTGGACGACCGCGTGAACGGCCTCGACGCTGGGGCGGACGATTACCTCGTGAAACCCTTCAGCAGTCGCGAACTCCTCGCCCGCGTCCGCGCTGCGCTGCGCCGCGTCGATCGCGAGCGGGTCGCGTTGGACCGCGTTGAGTTTGGAGATGTTGCGATCAATTTTACTCTGCAGGAATGCCGGCGTGATTCCCGCACGGTGGAATTGACCGCAAAAGAGTTTGGCATGCTCCGACTGCTCGCCGAGCGCAAAGGCGCGCCCGTCACACGCGAAGACTTTCTCGAGATCGTCTGGGGCTATAACGCCTACCCGACTACGCGCACCGTCGATAACCACGTGCTCAGCCTTCGGAACAAACTGGAGGCAGATCCCGCGGCGCCGCGGCACCTGCTCACCGTGCATGGCGTCGGATACCGGCTGAAAATGACAGAAGCATGACAATCGAGCCGCGCACTTTCGGCATACGAATCCCCATGAAAGCATTCCTCACGTGCCTGATGCTCTCCACGGCCAACCTGCTGGCCCAATCCCCTGCTCCCGCTCCCGCCTCCGTTAGCAGCCCGGCTTCCGCTCATGAGCTGAAGAGGCTGCTGCAAGACGGGCTCTTCGAAGAAGAGGCGAATCGCAATCTGGAAAAAGCTGCCGCGGCCTACGAATCATTGCTCAGCGCTTTCGAGCAGCAGCGCCAATACGCAGCGACGGCGCTGTTTCGCCTCGCCGAAGTGCGCGCAAAACAAAACCGCAAGGAGGACGCCATCGCTCTCTACCAGCGGGTCGTGGCGGAGTTTGGAAAAGATCCGCTCGCGAAGCTCAGCCGCGAACGCCTTTCCTCGTTGGGCACCAGCGCGCCGGTCGAGGGAGCGCCGGCGATTGCCGACAAAGAGGCTGAGGAAATCAAACGCTTGGAAGACCTCGTGAAGAACAGCCCTGATCTCCTGAACGCTCCGGATCAAGGCGTCACCCCGCTGGGCAAAGCCGCGGGGGAAGGATGGCTGAATGCCGCGAAGTTTCTTCTCGATCGAGGGGCCGATATCGGCGGGCGCTTCGGCACTCCTGCCCTTCACCTGGCAGCCTTGAACGGCCGGAAAGCCATGGTGGAACTCCTGCTTGCCCGCGGTGCTGACGTAAACGGAAAGGACTTATCTGCCGACACTGCGCTGGTCGCGGCTATCACGTCATCGAGACCCGAGGTCGCAAAAGTCCTGATCGAGCACGGCGCTGATCCTCTTGCGAGGAACCAGAACGATCATACGCCGCTGCATTACGCGTGCGGAAAGGGCGACGTCGAGATGGTGCGGATGCTTCTTCCCAAATCATCGGATCTGAACGTCGTCAGTCGAAACCAGATCAGCGGATCCCCATTTGGTGATGAAGTCGCCGGCACGCCGCTGATGCTCGCAACGCGCAACAACCAGCCTGCGATCATGAAATTACTCCTCGATCGCGGTGCGGATCCCAATGTGGAAGCACCGGCCGGGAAGAGCGCATTGCGGATCGCCGTGCAGGCGGAGAATCGCGAACTCGTTACCCTCCTTCTCGAGCATCGGGCAAATCCGAACATCCCCGGTTTGCTCGCTGCGACCATCACCGGCGACATGCCTGAAATCGCCCGCCTGCTCATCAAGCATGGTGCCGACGTGAATTTGAAAGACCCCCAATCTCCGGCCACCCCGTTGCACGTCGCCGTTGGCATGTCCCTCGAACTCACAAAAATGCTGCTCGATGCGGGCGCGTCTCCAGACGGCAAGAACTCCTATGGTGAAACCCCGCTGCACACGACCCTGGGGTATTTTACGAATCCCAACGGGCCACGCGCTGGCGGAGTTCGCGGTCGGACGCGGGTGATCAATTCCACTATTCCGCGTCCCGGAGGGCAGCCGCTGCCGCCGATTGTGCCGATGCCGAGGAACCCGTCGCTACCTGCAAAAGAAGTCCCCCCTTATGATCCGATCCCGATCCTTAAACTGCTCGTGGAGAAAGGCGCGAATGTAAACGCGCATGGCACTCGTGGTAGGACCGTTCTTTCCTTTGCGATTTCAAACGAGAATGTTCCCTTGGAGGTCCTGGAGTGGTTGATTGCTCACGGCGCTGACCCACGCCTCGCGAATGCCCCCGACCCGACGCAGCCAGACCAGCCTGTGATCTCGGTCGCGGAAGCCGCGGCCACGATGGAGCGCCGCATTTGGCTCGAGCAACGCGTCGCGTTTCCCGAATGGACGAAAGCTCAGCAAATCTCGGCGGTAATTCGTCTCGCGGGAATAGCGAGCAATCGCGAACCCGTGGTGCTCAAACCGGCGGCAGAGTTCGATTCGCCCCCTTCTCCCGTGGAAGTCATCCGGGCATTGGCTCAGTCCCTGCAAGCAGGATCCATGATCCCAATCGACTTCAAACTCCGTGTTTTCCGCAAAACCGAGGGAGACAAGGTCCAGGAAGTCGTCAATGTCCCCCTCACTGCCTCCAGGACGATCGAAGGCAAGCTCCCCGAATTGCAGTGGGGGGACGTCGTGGTTCTTTTCCGCGAACAGACGGGCGGCGGTTTAAACCAGGCGCAAGATTTCACCCGGATTAGCAGCAACAGCCCTTTTCCTCCTCGCAAAATCTCCGTTCAGCTCGGCGAGCGGAAATCGGAAGTCCAACTTTCCGGCTACACCTTGTCAGTGTATTCCTCGCCGCTCTGGTCTCCCACGGGAGGATCGCTGCCCGGATGGAATATCTCCGAGCTCGTCACCTACCTCGCGTCTGCTGAGCCGCGAGCAAATGTCGCCGCCATCAAGGTGCAGCGCAAACAACCCGATGGTCAGTTAAAGGAGTGGACCGTGGACCTTCGCTCCGATTCTCCCGGACGCCCGATCAAGCACGTTCCCGCGCGACTTGCGGACGGCGACGCCCTCATCGTGCCGCTTCTTCCGCTGAACGCACCCGCCGCAATCGCTCAGCGGATGAAGGGAATCTATCGCGTCAGCCCCGGCCGCATCTTCGGTGAGCGCGTCTTTGAGTTCACCGAAAGCGATGACGCGCCTCGCTCGCTGGGTGAACTCATCACAGAAGCTTACAAGACCAGCGAAATGGTCGTTCCGGACCCGGACTTCTCGCGCATCCTGATTCACCGCCTGAACGGGGCAAACGGGACCGAGGAAACATTGACCGTCGACCTCGCGGCGAGGATTGAACAAGTGAGCGGGAAGACGAGCGAAGACGATGCGCGCAAATTGGACTACCCGCTCCAGCCTGGGGACGTCGTGGAAATCCCCATGATCGAAAAGGAGCCCGCCGAGAAATGGGAAGGGTTTCCGGGGCAAGTCCAACTGTTCTTTGGAAAAGCACTCGCGCGAACGGTGACGGTGGTGGCCGCCAACGGAGAGGAAAAGAAAGTGGGGCTCAGTCCTGCATTCCGCGCCTTCCGGACGATGAGAAACCAGGACCGGCTCCAATGGGATGCAGGCCTGCCAAAGCAATCTTTCCGCGCCTGGCCGCTCGTTTCTACGGAAAAAAACCTGCTGAAAGTGCGGATTCAGTCCCGAGGCAAGACGCGCGAGTTCGCACCCGACGCGCTGAAAACTGCGAGCCCCTGGCTCATCGACGGGGATCGAATTGAGATCGAGCGGTTCTGATCGGAACGCGCGGAAAACCGTCTGTAATAGAGTGGTGTCACCGAAGTTCATTCCAGAACGCTCGGACGTTTCAGCTCCGTTAGGAGCGATCTGTTTATAGTAAACGCGGCGCAAAGAGGAGAGCTCCAGCGGAGCGCCATTTTCTGCATGTGTGGCCCCGCTGGAGCTCATGCGCGAAGGCGGCCATGACTATAAACAGATCGGCCCGATGGGCGTAATTACTCCATCGCCCGGCTGCGATTCGGCACGAACTTGTGAGACACCACACTGAGGGGGGAAGCAACTGGACCGGACCACTGAATGCCTTCGTCGCCCCCCTTTCCGCGGGAGTTTGAACGCGACAGGAATGACGCCGTCTTATAGCATCTATCTGACATGAGGATCCTCCGCCTTGCCCTCCGATGGGGATTACCCCCGCTTCTCGCGCTCGGAGGATTTGCGCTGGGTTATGCCGTCTTCTTCCCGGAATTGGCTAGCAGCAGCTTGACCGACGGCTCCGCTGCTTCGTTCCACGACACGGCGGACAAAATCTCGAAAGGCAACCTGCTCGAAAAAGCATCGCCACTGGAGCGCGTCGCTTGGTTGCTCGAAGTCTGCAAGCAACCCAAGTCTTTGCGTCGAGATCACGCGTTGTTTGAGACGATTCAGCAACTCCAACCCGGAGACTTCCTGGCGGCCGTCGCCGATGTCCGCGAGTTGTCCAGGTGGTTCTCTTCACTCGATGGAAAGCTTCGAACCGAGGTCATCGAAGCCGTTATCGAACGCTGGATGGACGTTGATCCGGACGGATTGCTCCGCTGGCTTCCCATTGCGCAGCGAATCGTGGACTCCGGCACCCTGAATCTCCCGCAAATGGGAGAACAGGACCTGGGCGCGATGTATGGCGTTTTGGCGAGACGAAGTCCCGGATGGGCATTCGAACAGATCAATGGCTTGGGCCCAAAGATGCGTCCGGAAGTGGCGGTGAAAGCTTTGATCAAGAACGCGGTGCTATCCGGATCGCCGCTGGCTGAGCAGTGGCTCGCCTCATTCAAGAATGGGCCTCACTTTAACGCGGCCTTGGCCTCCTACGTCGAAGCCGTCGCGGCGACAGATCCGGAAAGGGCCTTCAACAAGCTCTCTGCGGAAGCACCGCAAAATCGAGTTTTGCCTGCGCGAATCGTCGAGATCGCGGCGATGCGGATGCCGACCGCCGCAATCGCGTTGCTTGATCGGCTGGATGGGTCGGACCGGAATCATGTTATGTGGACGATTCCGAGCATGGTCGCCGCCAATTCCAACTTCGACGTGGCCGCCTGGCTGGATAGGGAAATTGAAAAGAATCCGGCGCTCCTCAAATCCGAAGAAAATCCGACGCTCGCATATGCCGTCGGGGGAATGGCAATGCGCGATCCTGCAAAAGCCTTGGAGTGGGTTCAGAAGCTCCCGGAAGCGCCCAGGGAAAAACTGGCGCAAACCGCGTTTGGGTATTGGTCGAGCTCCGATCCGAAAGCGCTCCTCGAATGGCTCACGGCTCACCCGCAATACAATAGTTCCCTTGGTGAGATCGCTTTGGAAAGATTGGCGAATCACTCGCCGGAACTTTTCGCAAAGTGGTTATCGGGCCTGCCCGCGAGCGCGAACAAACAGCAAGCCCAGTTAAATGGGGCCGATCAGTTGTTGTACAATCGCCGATTGGACGAGGCCCTGGAGCTCTTCCCGAAGGACCTTGCTGGCAAGAACCAGGCAGCCGCGGCGCAACAGTTTGGATTTCGGGCAGGGACGATGGATCTCACCAAGGCGACACGCTGGCTCGAGACGCTGCAAAGTGTGCCGCTCCAGCAGAGCGCGACTCAAGGAGTGGTGGAGCGATGGATGCTGGATGCGCCCGCCGCGACGGCGGCGTGGGCCGATGGACTTCCCGCGGGCACTCTCCGCGACTCCGCGGCAGGAGCAATCGCGACAAATGTTGCGGACCGCGATTTCGAAGCCGCCAACCAATGGCTTTCGCAAGTCAGCAACGAGCAATTGCGGAACAGGTTCATCACGGACCTTTATTACAAGCGATACTCCCAGAGTCCCGCGCAGGCCGTTACATGGCTTCGTTCCCTCTCCGGCATGAGCGAAACGGTTAGGAATCGCCTCCTGAACTCCCGGCCATGAAACTTGCCCGCTATTGGATTCCCCTAGTCCTGGGACTCACCGTCGGCAGTCTACTGTCGCTCAAGATGTCCGGCACGCCGATGCGCGACCTTTTGAGTAGCACAAAGGCCGAAGCGAGTATCAGCAGCGTCAACTCGACCGTGGCAGATGGCAAGTCGATCGGCGCAAACGCGCCGCTTGCTGGGAGTGAACGTTTCGTTCGCTTCTTCTCCGCGGTGCAGGAGTTCCGGGCATTGAAGCGACGCAGCGATTTGCACTCCGCCATCGGAGATCTCGGATCTCAGGACATGGAGCCGCTAATCAG
>CBHXZU010000239.1:0-8225 GCA_966125105.1 uncultured Prosthecobacter sp. | reverse complement strand
CATTCCTTTTTCGATTTGCGTCTTGATGTCAGTGCTGCCGTAAACCTTCCAGAAGGCCGGGTGAAAAGTGAATGGCGCGCAAAATGGGGTGAGACAGGATTTACAGGATTTTAGGATTACAGGATTTGGCGCTACGGGGTGGGGGCGCTTCTTATCCGTGGCTCGGATGCACGGATCGATCATCGAGGGGCACGAACTTGCTCGCGACGATAAGCAACACCTGCGTGGACGCCGGCTTACCGCCACCCGTCTTCAGCCCAATCCTGTAATCCTCTAATCCTGTGAATCCTGTCTAAAACGCCTCTCGGCGCTGCAAACTGGGTGGCTCAGTTATAGAGCAGGAATCCCTGCCGGGCGCCGCGGAAGCTCGAAACGCCGCTTTCCCAGCCCGCCACGATCGCTTTCGGGCTCATTCCTTTTTCGATTTGCGTCTTGATGTCAGTGCTGCCGTAAACCTTCCAGAAGATGCTGTCTGCGTCCTTGTAGCGGGCGAAGATGCTGCCCTTCTTTTGCTGCTGCGCAGCGGCGAGGAGGTAGATGTTGATCGCGGCCAGATTTACGTTGGAGCCGAAGCTGACGTTCAGCCGCGCGCCGGTTGCCCCGTTGGCTTCGTAGGCGCTGCATGGGATGCCGCCGTTGCTCAGCATTGAGGTCAGGTCGCCATGGTCGCAACCCGAGAAGCCTCCCATTTCGAAAGGATTGCCTGTGCCGATGCCGACATCGAATCCTGAGCCGGAAAGGGAGCCGAAGATGCTCGTGGCGGCGTAGCCAACGACGGAAGAGGACTTTGGAATGTTCGGCGAAGTCTGCACCCAGCGCAGGCCGGTGTCATTCCAGGTCATGCCGCGGTTCCAACCGCGCATTGGGATGACGGTGAGATTGCAGTTCGCGCCGGCCCAACCCTTTGCCTTGGCCATTTTCGCCAGTTCCCCCGCGGTCATGCCGTGGATGTAAGGGACCGGAAGTTGCCCCACGAAGCTGATCCACTTTGTTTCGATTCCTGGGCCTTCAATGCGGTTGCCGCCGAGCGGGTTTGGGCGATCGAGCACCATGAACTGCACGCCGGTTTCCGAGCAGGCCTCCATGCACTTCACCATTGTGGAGATGTAGGTGTAGCTGCGGACGCCGATGTCCTGCATGTCGTAGACGAGCACGTCGATGCCCTTCAGCATTTCAGGCGTCGGCTTGCGCGTGGGGCCGTAAAGCGAGTGGACGGTGAGACCCGTGAGCGAATCCTTCCGCGTCGAAACGTATTTGCCCGCGCCGATCGTGCCATCGATGCCATGCTCCGGCGCGTAGAGCGCGACGAGGTTGGTGTTTTTCTTCAGCACCACACGAGTTTTCGTTCCGCTGGAAGTCACGCTGGTTTGATTCGTCACGAGGCCCACACGTTTTCCCGAAAGAGCCGAGAAGCCGTCAGAGGCCAGCACGTCGATGCCCAATTGCACCGCGGCGCGCGCGCTCTGCGTGATCACCAACGCGAGAATGATGAGGAGCCGTCCAAGCATGCACCTCTAGGAGCGCGGTTCGAGAGAAGCGTCAAGCGATAGCCCCTGCGGATTGTACGGAATCGCGCGGAAGAAATCGCAGGATCTTCGCACGGTCGGCAATACGAGTCGTCGCGAGGGAATGGGGAAACAAACGAGATCGAATCCTGCAGGGCACTCTCTCGGAGACCGCGAGACATTGTAAGAACAAGAATCCTGAAAGGATTGCGTCAACCGCGCCTGCACCGGCCAATTCAACCCACTTCGGGGTTGTCTCACGTTCTGATTACCCAGGGTAGGCTCGTCCCTCGCCAACCCTGGGCTGGATGATTCAACGCCTTCGGCGTAGTTCACCGCGGAATCCTCCGCTCAGTCCACTGCGTAATTACGTAAGCGCGCGCTACGCTCCGCCGCTGACTTCAGCGATCAGTTGCTCGAGCGCGGGGATTTCCACGGGCTTGGTTAGGTGGCCAATGAAGCCTGCGATGCGGCTTCGCTCGAGATCGCCTTCGGCGCCGTATCCGCTCAGCGCAATGCCGCGGATGCCGCGCGAGCGGCTTAGCTCTGCCATGAGTTCGAGACCGCTCCGATCGGGCAGACCAATGTCGCTGATCAGCAGATCCACTTCCTGGCGTGACGCGAGTTCCAGCGCCGCTGCGGCGCTGTCGGCCGCAAATACTTCGTGACCCCGTCGCGTCAGCACGCGCTTGAGCACGGCGAGCGTGTCCGCGTGATCATCGACGAGGAGGATTCGAAGCTGCGCGGGGCTCTGAGCCGAGGCGGCGCGCGGCGTTTTCGCCGGCGCGGCGGCGGGCACCGCTGTGAGCGGCAGGTCCAGCGTGAACGTTGCGCCCCGGTCTCGCCCTTCACTCCACGCCGTGATCTCCCCCTTGTGCGCGTCGACGATGTTCTTGCAGATCGCCAGGCCCAGTCCAAGTCCGCCGAACTCGGATACACCTCCCGCGTCGCCTTGCTCAAAGGCGTAGAAGATTCGCTTCAACATCGGCGGCTCGATGCCGCGCCCGGTATCCGTTACCTGGATCCGGATGCAGTCAGTATTCGGAGGATTCTCGGTGGTCAGCGTGATGCGCCCGCCGCTGGGCGTAAATTTCATCGCGTTGTTCAGGAGATTCCAGAGGACTTGTTGGAGCCGGGCCGAATCGCCGCGCGAATGATGACGCTCCGCCCGGAGCGCGCTGCTCACTTCGACCTGCTTTTCGGAGTTATGCGGGACGCATGTCTCGATTGCGGCGAGAACGATCTGGTGGATATCCACGAGTTCGGAGCGCAGGTGGACCTTGCCGCGCACGATCTTTGTCATGTCGAGCAGGTCGTCGATGAGCCGGGCTTCGAGGTGCAAGTTGCGCTGAATGATTTGGATCTGTTCCTTGTGCTCGCGGGTGAGATGTGAATCCGCCGCCAGCTCGGACAAGATCAGGAAGATCGGGTTGAGCGGAGTGCGGAGCTCATGGGAGAGGGTGGCGAGGAAATGATCCTTCGCGGCGCTCGCGCTCTGGAGGGAGGTGAAGAGGCGCGCGTTTTCCATGCCCACGGCGGCCTGCATGGCGATTGCGCCGAGGATGCGCTCATTGCGCTCGCTAAACTTGTTTGCCGCGCGATGGCCGAACGCAATCACGCCCAGGAGCGTTCCATCCGCTCGATAGACCGGCACCGCCAGGTAAGAGCGCAATGCGCATTCTGCGGCGGCAGGGATCTTTTGTGCTGACGTGACGAGATCTCCGATCCGCAGCACATCGGTAGGGGTGTCCTCGGTTCCGAACAACTCCCTGGCGCTAACGCCGGTGAAGCACGATCCAAGTTCCTGCAAAGTGCCGGCGGAGATCTCAGCGCGGAACCGGCCTTCTTCATCCGGAGAGTAGAGGTAGGCACCCATCTCTGCGGAGCAAAGTTCCGTAGTCGCCTGGACAATCGCGCCCAGCAGCGATTCGAGATCAAGTTGCGCGGAAATGACCCGGCTTAGGCGATGCAGCGAATCCAACTCGTCGTAGAGCGCGAGCACGCCGCGATTCGTCTCGGCGAGCTCGCTGGTCATCATGCCGAGCTCGGAGGTGCGGGACTCGAGCGCCTCCTTTTGGGCCTGAACTTCCTCGAGCGCCCGGATGAGCTCGCGGTTTTGCATCGCCAGCTCTTCCATGGGATTGCTCGATTCGCCGCGGACGAGTTCTTCCCCAATTCGCCGCGCGTCTGCGGCCGTGATCGTCTTGCCGCCATTGCTGCGGAGCCGCTTGACCAGCTTGACGGTCGTCCCGTTCGCGCCGGTGGTGATATCCATCACATCCATCAGCTTGCGCGCGCCCGTGATGCCGCAGCCCAGGCCGGTGGGGGATTCGTAGACACCGGCGAGGATGTCATCGAGCTTCGCGATGCCGGGCCCCTCGTCAGTAATCGTAATGATGAAGCTGGGTCCCGAGAGATCGAGCGCGAACTCCGCCGCGCCGCCCCGGGCGTATTCCAGCGCATTGCGCGCAATTTCTGAAACGGCCGTCGCGATTCTCACCTGTTCCGCGGACTCGATCCCAACCATCTGCGCGATCTTCCGCGCGCGTTGCCGACAGGTGACAACGTCCTGCTGCTCTTGGAGCGGCATGCGGAGAAGCCGGATGGGCGCGGCGTTCGATCGACTCATCGGTGTTGCGAAACGGTAAGAATGGTAGCGTCATCTCGCCCTCGCGCATAATCGCGATAGAGGACTCCACTGATTGTGGCAGGATGTTTTTGCAGCAGGCCCGGGTAGGTCGTCGGGTCCCAGTGCGCGGTGAGACCATCGGAATGCATGATCAGCAGGCTCTGGCGAGTCCACGGCGTGTTGTACTCGTGCACTTTCGGCAATTGCGCGCCTACAGTCCCATTCACGCTCGCCACCTGGCGGCTTTTTCCGTGTTCATCCACGATGCGGACGGAAATATTGCCGGCGCCGGCCACGGTCACGGTGGATTTCGCCGGGTTCACTTCCACGACCGCCGCGGCTGCGCCCCTAGTCTTGCCGAGCGCAGCGTCCATGAACTTCAAAACCTCACCGGGGGAGCGTTCGGAGTATTTGAGGAAGACGGCCACCGCTTCCTGCGAGGCTTCCGCCGCGTAGTGTCCGTGCCCGAGCCCGTCGGCGAGCATCACGCGGAAGGCATCCTGGGTTTCGCGCATGGCCCACGAGTCGCCGCTGACGGTTTCGCCTTTGATCGCGACATTGATCGCGCCGGCATCCCAGCGCGGAATGGCGCGTTCACGATCCGCGAAGACTCGCGAACAAATCACCGTTCCGCGGCTTTCGGCCGTCGTCAGGTCGAAGAAGTCCGACATCCGGCGGATTGCGCCGAGGCCCGTGCCGGGCGTTCCGGCAGTGGAGAATCCATCGCGCAGGCAGTCGCCGACATTGCGCATGCCCGCGCCGCGATCGATGGCCAGGATTTCGAGGCCGGCACCGCTTTCCCCGGCGAGCTTGCGGAGGAGGAGGTGACCTCCGTTGCCATGGATGACGAGGTTGCGAGCGAGTTCCGTGACGACCAGCGCAACCCGTCCGGTAAACGTCGTGTCCGCGGAAATCTCAGCGGAAACCCGCTGCGCTTCACGACGAGCCTGACCGGTTTGATTGATTTCCTGCACGGGGATGGAAACCGAATTGGACATTATGTTCCCCAACACGAGGTAAATCCCCCACAGAAACTCCAGTCATCCGCGCGCAAGCTCATTTCCATCTAGTAATGCTGACGCGGGTCCCTTCGCCCACCTTGGAATCGATCTCGAATTCGTTGACCAACCGCTTTGCTCCGCCGAGCCCAAGACCCATGCCGCTGCCGGAGGTGAAGCCATCGCGGAGCGCTTCTTCGATGTTCGGAATGCCTGGGCCTTTATCGATGAAGTCGGCGCGCAGACCGGCTCGAGTGCCGTTTTGAACGCGGGTCAAGGTTACCTCCCCGCCGCCGCCGTAGATCCACAGGTTGCGCGCGAGTTCGCTGGCGGCGGTGATCATCTTGGTTTGATCGACGAGCGAAAGTTTGAGTTCGACCGCCCATTGCCTGACGCGCTGGCGAACGAGGACGATATCCTGCTCCGCGCGGACCTGCAGTTTGTCAGTTTTGGTCTGGATCGACATCCTCGTTTAATAGCGGCGAATCGTGTCTGTGCTTGCGGAGGAGGGCCATGCCGCGCTCGACGTCGAGGGCAGTGTGCACGCCCTGGAGGTCCATGCCGAGTTCGACGAGGGTGATCGCGACCGCCGGCTGCATGCCGACGACGACGGTCTCGGCGTCGAGCACTTTGGCCATCGCGGAGATATTTCCCAGCATGCGGCCGATGAAGGAGTCAACGATGTCGAGCGACGAGATGTCGATGAGCACGCCCTTGGCGTTTAACTCCGCGATCCGGTTGGTGAGATCGTCTTGCAACGTCATCGCCAGCCGGTCGTGCATGTCCACCTGGATGGTGACGAGCAGGAACTCGCCCATCCGCAGAATCGGGATCCGTTCCATGGCTCCGGACTACCTGGCGGTGACTGCGCTGCCCCGCGTTACCGTGTACCCCGTGCGCTTCAAAGCGACGAGCAACGCTTCGGCGAGCGTCGATTTGGTCGTGACCTGGCTCAGGTCGATCTGCAAGTGGACCATCGTCTGCGCGATCTGCGGGCGAATGCCGGAGATAATGCAGTCTGCGCCCATGAGGCGAGTGGCGGCCACCGTCTTCAAAAGGTGCTGCGCCACGAGCGTGTCCACGGTCGGGACGCCCGTGATGTCGATGATGGCGATCTCCGAGCGGGTGGTGACAATCGCGGTGAGGAGCGCTTCCATCACCGTGTTGGTGCGGTTCGAATCGAGCGTGCCGATGAGCGGCACTGCGACAATGCCTTCCCACAAGCGGACCACTGGAGTGGAGAGCTCGATCATGTCCTCCTGCTGGCGACGGATGATTTCCTCGCGCGCAGCCTGGTGCGACTCGGTCGTGCGCAGGCCGAGTTCGTCGAGCAATTTGGTCGAGGACCACATTTTCTCGATCAGGTCGCTGCCGTTTAAGGTCTTTTGCAGCGCATTCACCAGCGGCTGCTTAAACGAGAAAACGAAGGTGGCCGTTTCGGTTGGGCTGAAACCCATCCGGCCGCGACTCCGGGACAGGTCGTCCAACATTTCCAGGACGGGGGCAAATGGGGGGGAGTTCGGATCGAGCGCCTCATTTGCGGCAGCTGCGGTTTCCAGAAGAGTAAGAAACCGAGTCGATTCTTCTCGAAGCTGCGCCTCGCTGATAAGGTCGGGGCGCATGGTTTTGGCGCTGAGCTGTTCGCGCACCCACTCGTCGGCGAGGGCGGCTTTATTCTTCGTGAGTATTTCGGAAATTGCGGATTTAGGCATGATAAGTCGACACGCTTGAGCGTGGTGTGCTGGGGTGATCGAAGCACAATCGCTTCAGATCGGGGGCGTGGATGTAAGGGAAGTTATTGGGCAGTCGAAAGATCGGTGTGGAAATTGATGTCATCACGCAAGCGTATTCGGCAGCGCCGTCTAAGTGCCGTGAGGCGCATGTGAAGCATTCCGGATATTTGATAGCAGAGCTCCGTAGGAGCGACATGAACTGCGACGTCAGCGCGCATTGGCTCGGCGAAGCTGGCGGCGACGCGATTTCGCTCCTAACGGAGCTCACGCGCGGGTTGGCACGCAACTATAAACAGGTCGCTCCTACGGAGTGAGGCATCGCGCCATCACGTTCACGCCGCCCTCGCTGCCGCCCGTATCGGCTCGTCCGAAGACTCCCTCGTTGCCGGAACCCGTCAAAACGGCGTTTGCAAGCGAGATGACGGCCGGCCGTAGTGGCTCCTCACAAGTCTGGCGCAGGGCGGTGCCTGGCGGTCCTGGGATGGGCGGCTGCTGTGAATACTGTTCCGGCGTTGTCGAAGCGGGTGCTTCGGGAGCGGTGGCGGGCGTTGTCGACTTTCCGAGGCGGCGCAGGCGCTTGGCGGATTCCCACTCGGCGAGCAGGCCGGGTTGGCGCTTGAGCGTGAGCTGCAGGATGCCGTCGAGGATCCGGACTTGGTCCATGGCTTTGCGGGCGGCGAGTCGCAGGGAGGTGTTCGTGGCGATCTGGCAACCAAGGCCTCGATTGCGACGGGCGGCGGCGAGTTCGAGCGCATCGATCAGCGACTGGATGTCTTCGGTCACGGTTTCGGGCGCACCGTGATCGATGAAGACTTGTTTGATTGGGGTGATGGCGACGATGGCACTGCGCGAAAGCGAGAGGAGATCCTGGTAGGCGTTCAGGCGTCCCATCCTGAGCTGACCGGCGATATCGGGGTAGAGTGCGCGCGGGAGAGTCTTGGCGATGCGGGAGAGGTCGCTGATGAAACCGTGGAGTTCGGATCGCGCGGCTTGGCGTTCGGCGGAGGCGCTGAGGAAGGTGTGGGTGCCTTGGAGTCGGCCGCTGGCGAGGAGGTGCACCTCGGCGATGGCGGCGTCGACTGCGTCAAAGGCGGCCTTGGCGGCGGCGTTGTTGGCGGCTTCCGGATGGTGGACTCGGAAGCTGCGGATGCAGATCAAGGCGCCGTAGCGGCGGCGGGTTTTAAGGTTCATGGAAGTTGTTTGTTTTTCGGATGGTTTTGCGGCGGGGTGATCCGGACTTTCCAATGTGGTTTGGCCGGAGACGCGCGCCTGAATTGATTGCGTGGCGCATCCTAGCAGGACCCCCCTCGTGTATGTTCCGAGGGGGGGTGGAAAGTTGATGCGGAGATGAGGCGCAAAG
>CBHXZU010000238.1:0-8228 GCA_966125105.1 uncultured Prosthecobacter sp. | reverse complement strand
GAAAATGACCTCGATCCGACGGTCCGCGGTCTCAGCGTGAAAGAAAATGACCTCGATCCGACGGTCCGCGGTCTCAGCGTGAAAGAAAATGACCTCGGTCCGACGGTCCGCGGTCTCAGCGTGAAAGAAAATGACCTCGATCCGTCGGTCCGCGGTCTCAACGTGAAAGAAAATGACCTCGATCCGACGGTCAACGGTCGCTCATGAAGCTCTGCTGGCGATCGAAGCTTCTGGGGTGCAGGCCTTTGGGAATGTCGCGCTAGCGCTGCGAAACGCTGACTCCAGCAGGCGAGGGAAGAGCGAGCAGCCGCTTGCTTTCACTCAGGAGCCAAGGGATTTGCGTAAACGGCTTGAACGAAATGTCCTGCCAGCGGACATAGCCGGCGCCGTCGATCAAGAAGGTGCCGTGTAGCGGCTGATTTTCGAAGTCATCGTAGGCGCGGTAGGCTTTGAACGCTGCGAGCGTTGGATCAGCGACAATCGGGAAGGGGAAGCCCTGCGCGTCCTTCGCCTGGACGAAGGTCTTGTTCAAATCCGACGGGTTTTCCGTGCTGACGGCAATGATATCGATGCCCGCGGCGGCGAAATCCTTGCCCATCGGACCAAGCGCATTGAGCTGCTCGATGCAGTGCGAGCACCCGCTGCCGAGATAGAAAACGACGAGCAACGGCTTGCCCTTGTGCTGAGCGAGGCTGTGGACCTTGCCGAAGGAGTCGGTCGCTTCCCAGCTCGGCGCAGGCTGCGGGCGCCAGCGGAATGGGCCGAGCTTGCCGAGTTCCGGCCTGTCACCGGAATCCTTCGGCCATTCGAGTTTTGGCCGCCAGTCGGCGGGCAATTTCAATTCATCCGCAATCGGCTTGAGCCGGCTGAAGACGGTCTCGCCGAGATCGGCCTGCGCGCAAAGCGGACGCAGTTTTTCGAAAGTCGCCTTCGCCGCGTCGCGCTTGTTGGCCTTCCATTGAATATCCGCGAGATTCGCCAGCGGCAGAACCTGAGAATCGCCACTCTTCACGGACTGCTCTGCGAGTTCCTCGGCCTTCTTGTGATCGCCGATCTTCTGGTAGAGGCGCGACGCGCGCAGCGGGGAGATTTCCTTCGCGTCATCGAGCAGCGTCTTCACTTCAAGCACCGGCTTGTTTTGCGCCACGGCCTGGTAGGCGCGGATCTCGGCGCGATACCTCTCGAGCGTCCGGATTTTGTCGCTGTTCTTCTTGTAGATGTCGGCGACGCCCTTCGCGATTTCGTCCGTATTCTTGCCGGCCTTATCCAGCGAGCGCTCGGCATCGTCGGAGGCTGCATAACGCTTCTCGCGTTCCGTTTTGATGATGTGCTCCAGGGCGGCGAGTTTCTCTTCGCCCTTGGGTTGATTTCCCGTCTGAAACGCGGCGACCGCGACCGCCCGCAAGCGGCGGCCGTCGTCCTGCGGATCATCGGATGAATCCAAATATGGCGTGCCGTCGAGCGCGATCAGGTCTTCCCAGCGTCCCCACGAAGTCAGCAGGTCGAGCAATCGGCGGCGGCCCATTTGGAAGCCGGAGGACGCTTCGTTGTAGCCGGCTTTGCCGATGAGGGTGTGCCCAGGCGCGATGCGCGGCAGTTCGATCATGTTGCGCGCAAGGTCGATCGCTTCACGCACGCGACCGATGTAGGCGAGATCCTCCACGAGCCAGTCATTGTTGTGCGCGTAGTTGTGGATCTGCTCAGGGAGAATATGCGCCGCCATCATGTGCGCGTGATCCGCGCGGGCGCTCGCCTCCTGCTGCCAGGCAGCATCCCCGTAGCGTTTCAGCCGCGTGAAGGTGTGGCCCGGCATGTGCCACATGTGCGCGATTCCCGGAGCGGTTTGGCCAAGTTGCCCAGCGCTCGGCAAGGCGCGGCGGTCATCCTGGTAATTCCAAAGATGGATGAGGTAGTGGTGGATGCCCGGGTGCTGCGGGTTCTTCGCGAGCACCGCTTTAGCGAGCGCATCGACCGCCGTATAGCTTGTGGGAACCAGGCTCCTGTCGGCCTGACCATTATCCCAAAGTTGAAAAACGAGGAACGCCTTCGCTTCGAGGTCGTCGGGGAACTCGAAGACGATCTTCTCCAGCGCCTTCACTAAATTGCGCCTCTTCTCTACCGTCCGTTTGGCGCCGTCGCCCAAATAAGCATTATAAGCATCGATCCACGCCTGCTCGAGCGGGCTCGCTTTTTCGCGGCGCTTTACCGCCTCCTTCATGAAATCGCCGGCGCGGCGTTCATTGTTCAGATTGGATAGCGCGAGACCACAGTAGGCCATGGCGCAATCCGGATCGAGCTTTGCGACCATGCGGAAGCTGCGCTCGGCCTCGTAATACCAGAAGCCGTGGAGTTGGCCGATACCTTGGTCGAAATACTTCTGCGCCTCAGCGTCCTTCGTGGAGACCTCGAAATGCACGTTGCCCATCCCGGGGATGAGCGGTCCTGCCTGGCGCGGGCCCTCGTTGAATGAATCCCCGTGAGTGCTATGGCCGAAGACCGGCTTTCCGTCCGCGCCGAGCGGAACGTCGTCGGCACGCAGGACGGCGGCACAGGCGAGAAAGATCAGGAGGCGTTTCATGCAGTCGGACTAGACAATCAGTCTGCGGCACTTCTGCAAGGGGGGAAGTGGAGGACGCCGACGCTATGCTATTGCGGCGGAATCGCGGGAGGCGTCGAAGGCACGGACGATCTTTCCTTCCCGGCTTCAGCGGACGCTTTCTGAATCAAATGATCCAAATCAGGCGCGTTGACCCTTCGCGCTTTGAGGGATTCGAAGATCGCCAGAGCTTCGCGAGCGCGCCCAGTCTCCAGGTAAATGTTCCCGAGCCGGAACTGCGCGCTTGGGTTGCCCGGTTCCCGCGCAAGCACTTGCTCGAATTGCCCAGCGGCCTCCGTGGGCCGATTTAGCCGCGTCAACGCGTCGCCGTAAGCGATCCGAAAGTTCACTGCTCCTGGATTGATCCGCAATCCGGCCTCGTAATGCGGAAGCGCTCCGTTGAAGTCGTTCCTGGTTACCAAGGCCAATGCCGCGGTCGTGTGCGCGATGAAGTTGTTTTCAGTCACGCCTGCTGCATAGGTGAACAACGTGGCGGTATCCTTCCAGAGCCGCGCATAGGAATGGCTGATGAACGCGTAGACTCCGACCAACACTGCGAGAGCGGCCATCCCGATGGCGGTGCCGTGGCGCGTTCGTGAAAGGAAATATGTGATCCCGAAAGCGGCGGCGAACAGCAGGCCGACTTGCGGCAGGTAAACGAAACGGTCGCCGAAAAATGTATTTCCAGCCTGGGTGATTCCGGAGACTGGCGCCAACGTGATCACGTACCAGGCGATTCCTGCCAGCAGCCAGGGGATCTGCTTGCGCGCCCTCCAGCCGACGTAAATGGAAAGGAGCAACCCCGCTGCTGAAACAAAAGCCTCTTGCAGGAGGATTTCGCGCGGCATGGGGTGGATCGGCGAAAGTGCATATGGAAAGGCGACTCTGAACGCCTGCCAGCCCAAAGTCGTAACCGCCATGCAGATCCGGTAGGGCAAAGAGAGCGCTTCGCCCGAAGAAGATTCCGGTGAAAGCGAGCGCAAGGTCATGAACATCGAAAAGAGCGCGATCGCGCACAGCCCGGCTTTCTCCACGATCAAGCGGCGCGCGCCTTCTCGCGCGAACCGCCGATACAGCCCTGCATCCAGAATGAGCAGCAACGCTGGGAACGTGAGGAAGATTCCCTTCGACATGATCGAAAGCAGCATCGCGAGCTCTGTCAGTCTCATCCAAAGTCCGGCCTTTGATGGAGCCACTTTCTTTCTTTCCTCCACATAGCGGGTGTAGGCGTGGAGGCCGAGGAATAGGAAGGTGATTGCGAGCAGATGATTTCGCTCAGTCACCCACGCAACATTTTCCACGTTCAGTGGGTGAACGGCAAAGAGCGCCGACACTGCGAGGGAAACCCAGAATCTTCCTGTCGCTCGAAGGATCCAGGTGAATAGCAACGACACCGCGATGGCATGCAGCGCGATGTTCACGACGTGATGCCATTTCGGGTCGAGACCTGCGAATTCGACGACCACCATGTGCGAGATCCAAGTCAATGGTGTCCAAAGGGAGGCGTACGGTTTGAAGGCGTCTGCCAGGCCCTGCAGAGTCACACCACCGGTCACTGTCTTGTTGACGACGATTTGAGTGGTGTCGTCGAGGTAGATAAACTCGGCGAAAACGGCAGGCCAATAAACTGCGCACACGAGCGCAATCAACGAGGCCAGCGCCAGCGCGACTCTTAACTTCATTTTCGCCATGCGCGGGCCAGAAGCAATGAATGGACCACCGCCGTCAACTACCGATGGAGGCCACGCAAGCGGGTGTTCCGGGAAAGATGGTTACTTGTACGCCACCGCCGCGCTCGACGGCCCGGCGAGCGGGATGACTTCGAAGCGCTTGAAACCGACTTCGCCGCACCACTTTCGAAAATCCGCACCGGTGTAGTCGAAGGCGTCGCCAAACTCGATGAGCATGTTCAGCGACATGAGCAGGCCCTGGATGTTCTCGCGGCGGGCGTCATCGATCAGTGCCTCGATCGCCACGAGCGCGCCGCCGGGTGGCAAGGCATCGTAAGCGGAACGGATCAGGTGCATCTTCTTTTCCAGGTTCCAGTCGTGGAGAATCATGCCCATGGTGATGACGTCAGCCTTCGGGAGGGGATCGGCAAAGAAATCACCCGACGCGGTGGCCACACGGTTTTCCAATCCAGCCAACGCGATGTGTTTCGCCGCGATCGGTTCCACGACGGGCAGATCGAAGCTCGTGCACTTCAAATGCGAATGCCGTTTCGCGGCTTCGATGCTGAGCAACCCGGTCGCGCCGCCGACATCGCAGAGTGTCTGGTATTTTGAGCAATCGAACTTCTCCGCAAACATTTCGAAGTTCATGCGCGAGAGACCGGTCATCGCGCCCATGAATTGTTCCAGGCGAGGGACGTTCGAGTAGAGCTCTTCAAACATGCCTTTCTGGCCGTGCTTGATCTCGTTTTGCGGCCGCCCAGTGCGCAACGCCTCGGGGAGATCGTTCCAAAACTTGAACAGCCGCGCATTGAGCATGATCAGGATCCCTCCGATGTAGCGAGGGCTGGACTCGACGAGGAAGAGCGATGCTTCCGGCGTGTTGAAATACTTCGACTGGGGTCCATCGCCTTCGCGGCCGAGGAACTTCATCGCGACGAGCGAGTCGAAGAAGTCGGCAATCGCGCGGGGGTGCAGCTGCAACTCGGCGCCAAGTTCCGCGCCGGTGAGTTGGCGTTCGCCTAGTTTCGTAAAGAGGCCAAACTCCACTGCAGTGAGCAGGACCTTCGAGCCCCAGAATCCGAAGGCGGTTTGGAGAATTGAGGAGGGATCGAGAAGTGGGTTCATGGATGGTGGCAGACTCCGGGATGCTCAGAGCTGCAGCTAGGAAGGATCCGTTGAAAAACGGGCGATCATGTCGCGCGTCTCCGGTTTGAACTGCTCAATCTCTTGTTGCGTGAGAAGCCCATGCGAACAGATGGAGATTAGTTGCCCCATGGCAGTCGAGCGCCTCGGCATATCAAAGCAATCGCCGACGATTCGATCGCGCTTTTTGAGGATATCGAAAATCTTCAAGTAGCGATTGTGCGCGGTTAATGTCGTGTCAGTAGCGATCTGCGTGACTTCATCAAGGATGCGCTGGCAAAGACGGTCGAGCGCGAGCGTCCTGACTTGGCGGAATAGCTTCCAATCCGATTCTTGGATGCTTCGAGACATATGCGAAGGTCGTTTCGATCGTTGCCGAATAACCGCGCGGCGTCGACGCATTACATGGCTGCTCTTACTCTTTGTCGAAGTGCTCCCGAATGACACCGGCGAGGTCGGTCAGCAGGCGATTGCAGGCGCCGACGTAGGATGAGCCATGCATCACCGCGAGCGTCTCGGGAGCGAGTGCGGCGAGCGAGCGCAGCACTCCTTCGGTCTGGCGTGTGTACGGCATGTATCCAGCCAGCGGGCCTTGCTGCAGGCGCTGCATGGCATGACGCGTCGGATCGATCAGGTCATTCGTGGTGACGGCGGCTGTGTCTCCGAAATGATGGAAAAGGTCCGAGCAGAAGAGCGTCTTTCGCGTTTCCTCAAACAGCACGCCTGCATCCCAGCCATGCGGGATGTGCGGGGAAGGGTAAAACCGATAGCGATATTTCCCCGTGGAGAAAACGTCGCCGGGCGTCATCCCTCGAGCGGGACGATTGGAGAAATCGTCCACCGTCACCAACTTGCCGACCATCGTGCACACAGGTTCGGCATTCCGCGCAATTTCCAGCCAATGATTCAGCGCGCCGCATTCGTCTGACTCGAAGTGGCTCCAGCCGATGTGCCGCAGTGTGGCCGGATCGATCAGCTTCGCCACGGCATCGCGGAGGAGGGGAAACATCGATCTCAGACCCGTATGAAAGAGCAGCGGTTCCTCATCCCGAACGAGGAAGTGGTTAAACTGCATGTCGAACTCTGGGACGTAAATGCAGAGTCGAAACAAGTCTGGGGCGATTTCGTCGATGACAGTCATGGTGTGAGCGTCGGGCGATTTAACGAAGTCGGACAGAGGTCGTTAACGCGACAGGCGACCTCCCTGGCACGCTTGGGGACGGCCGTTGCGGAGACAAGCGCGAAAATCCGCGGATCCCGCGAATCTGCGGAAAAACTCACAGTCCAATTTGGATGAATCAAGCAGCTAGGGAGGCACGTCAGCCACTCGGACGTCCGCTCGCTGCCAGTCGCCGAGATCGTGGAGTGGGTCCCGGCATTCGCCGGCTGATTCTGAAAAGTGTCCCCCTGAATCTTCCCGCAGTGCTTGCCGCAATTCTCGTAAACCGGCTGGAAACCCCGTTCTCCCCTGATGCCTTGAATGACTTGCCGTGACCGATTTCGGTCCTCATAAGGGCAGATCAGCCACCAAATGATGCCAAACCAGTGCACCTTGGGGCAGTCCGTGTCGGTCGCCGGCGCGTCGCTGCATACCGGGGAGAAAGTTATCCTTACCTTACACCCTGCGCCTGCGGGGCATGGCCGAAAGTTTAAGCGTGCAGATCTTCCGGATGAACCGGTGATCGATGCGAAGATCGACCATGTGAAAACTGTGGAGCGTTCCACGACGATCGCGGAAGGGGCGGCCAAGGTGCACACCGTGGAGCACGTGCTCAGCGCGTTGTCGGGCATGGGGGTTGATAACTGTCTGATCGAGATGGATGCCAATGAGCCGCCGATCGGCGATGGCTCGGCGGAGCAGTACGTGGAACTGATCAAGAAGGCCGGGGTCGTGGAGCAGAATGTCCCGCGCTCGTACTACGAGATCACCGAAACGATTCACATCGAGACCAAGGCCGGTTCTCTGATGACGATCGTGCCGGACAACACGTTCCGAGTATCGTGCACGAATGTGGGACCGGAAGGGCGGTTTACGCAGTTCTATTCCACGGAGATCAACCCGCAGACTTACGAGCGCGACATCGCTCGGGCGCGCACGTTTGTTTACTATGAGGACGTGAAGCCGCTGATGGACAAGGGCCTCATCAAGGGTGGCTCGCTCGAGAACGCGGTGGTGATCCGCGGCGAGCAGGTGCTCGGGAAGGAGTCGCTGCGCTTTAAGGACGAGTTCGTGCGGCACAAGATCCTCGATATTGTCGGGGACCTGGCGCTATTTGGCCGGGCGATCAAGGGACACGTGATCGCGATCAAGCCGGGGCATGGTCCAAACACCGAGGCGTGCAAAGCGATCGCCAAGCAGTTTGCCAAGCAGATGGCGCTGGTGCCGCCGAGCGTGACGCCGAAGGGCGGAGAAGTGCTCGACGTGAATGATGTGATGAAGCTCCTGCCGCATCGCTATCCGTTCCTCATGGTGGATCGGATCGTGTCGATCGGGGACATGAATTGCACCGGCGTGAAGAGCGTCACGATCAATGAACCCTTCTTCCAGGGACATTTCCCGGGCCACCCAATCATGCCGGGCGTGCTGCAGGTGGAGGCCATGGCCCAGGTGGGCAGCATTCTGCTCCTGCGCCAGCCGGGGAACGCGGGTAAGATCGGTTACTTCATGAGCGCGGATGCGGTGAAGTTCCGCAAGCCGGTGGGGCCGGGCGACACGCTCTTCATCGAGGTGGAACTCAGCTCGAAAAAGCGGGCGATCGCGAAGGCGAAGGGGCGCTGCATCGTGAATGGTGAAGTGGTGAGCGAGGCGGAAATGA
>CBHXZU010000237.1:0-8244 GCA_966125105.1 uncultured Prosthecobacter sp. | reverse complement strand
CGGCTCATTCCGCCTCTCCTACAAGGCTTCGGTGGCAGCAGCCGAAACCACCCAGGGCGATGGCACGACACAGGAGGTGCAAACAATCACTCTCGGCGTGCTCCAATCGCCGGGATCGACGACCATCGTTTACACGTTTGGCGACAGTTCTGTGCCGGCCAACTCCACGCCTGCCTTGGCGGGCGATGCAACTGCGGCGCAGGTGGAGACCGCTTTGAACGGCCTCGCCTCCATTCAGTCCGCGGGCGGCGTGACGGTGACCGCAGGCACTGGCGGCTTTGTCATCACCTTCAATTCGACGGGCGACAAAACGGGCGTGGTCAGCGCAGTTGCGACCTCGGAAACCGGCCTTCTCGGCACCACG
This sequence comes from uncultured Prosthecobacter sp., assembly GCA_966125105.1. Lineage (GTDB taxonomy): Bacteria > Verrucomicrobiota > Verrucomicrobiia > Chthoniobacterales > Chthoniobacteraceae > SXWH01. The sequence goes on along the minus strand of CBHXZU010000237.1, from coordinate 7,880 downwards.
GCAACCGCCGCTGACGTGAAGACCGCGTTGGATGCACTGCCGACGATTCAATATCTCGGAAAGGATGACCCGAACACCCCCGCTAACGAGGAGCACACCGGCGGATCGGTAACGGTCACCGGCCATGACGGCAGCTTCTACGTCACGTTTGATCAAAGCGGTGACGTAATCCCCCTCGAGGGCATTGAGGTCTTCAATGCCGCTGCCGTTGCAACTACGCCGGGATCCATCACGGATAACCTGGCGGTTGAACAGATCCCGGGCCTGAGCCCGATCCCCGTGACTGAGCTTCAGTCGGGGGGCGAGCCGTTGTTCGTGGAGGAATTTTTCAAGGGAACTCCTTCCGACAAGGAAATCCAGGATTTCGGAGTTGGGAATTACCTTACGGTGCCGGGTGCCCAGGTGCAGTTTGCATTCAGTAATGCCTTCGTGTTCGTCGAAGCCACACCAGGCGATGCGGCGACGAAGGAAATCCAGACGATCGACATCACCGCGATCAAGGCAGACCCGCGTGCTACCTTCAACGTGTCCTTTGGCGGCGCGACATCGGCAACATTTACGGGGGCGTCGACGGCGTTACAGATTCAAACGGAAATAAACAAAATGGCGCCGGTTGTGACGGCTGGGCAAGTCACAGTTGTTATACTCCCGACCAACGTGCTGCAGATCACGTTCAACTCATTTGGGGTTCGCCCCGAGTTCACAGGATCCGTTAGCTCGACGACCACGCCGCTCGCGGTCGATTCGACGGATGCGCAATTCGAGACTGCGCTCAACGCGATGGCTCCCATTCGGTTCACCGCGCTGGATCGGAAAACTGGTTCGGTCGACGTTGCGCCAATCCCGGCCACCACGGACGCATTCTTCGTCAACTTCAATGAGTTCGGCGACCAGCCGCTGTTGGAGGTTAACGCCTTGGCTCAAGAGCGGCAGGAAATCGAAAGCGACCCGTTGGATTCGGATCCGCTTGCGGACTTCACCCTCGCGTTCAGCCGCACTTACGCTTCGGTCGAGGCAGTGAAAGGAAACGGCACTCGCGAGCGCCAGGACATCACCATGGGGCCGGCCGTTCTTGCCGGCGCGGGTAATACGACTTACACGATTACCTACACCAACCCCGCGACCAACACGACCCGGACATCCGCGGTGCTTCCGGCAAACGCGAACAACGGTCAAATCCAAGCCGCCATTAACGCGATGGGAATCGGGACGGTGACGGTTGCGCCGGTTACGGCCAACGGGACGATTCAGATCACCTTCACCGCCACCGGTGACAACCTCGGCACGTTCAGTGCAACGGCCACTTCCGTGACGGCTCCGTTGAGCGCGACTGCTACGGAAACGGAGGTTCAGAATGCGCTGAATGGTCTTGCCACGATCAAGGGACCCGGCGCAGTTGCAGAAACCGTCACCGCGGTTCGCCAGGGAGCGCCAGGGGTCGATAACGACTTCGAAGTGACCTTCCAGACGAGCGGCAGCCGCAATATGATTGTGGCATCGGTACTGACCCAGGAAGAGCAACATGTCGACGCGAGCTCCATCTTCGCTCAGCCGACGGGCAGCTACCGTCTCGGATTCGCAGGTGAGTTCACCGATGAATTCGACGCTACGGCAACGGCAGCGGACGTTCAGACGGAATTGAACGCCCTCAGTTCGATTACTGCGGCGGGAGGTGTGGTTGTAACCCAGGTCGGCACCGCCGCCTTCGACATCCGCTTCAATAATGCGGGTCCTCAAAACGAAATCGATATCCGCTACGAGATCGACGAAGTGCAGAATGTAGACTTCGCCCCCGAAAAGGATCTTACGATCTCGGTGGTTAATGACGTGACAGCGGTCGAAACGGTGCCTGGCGCGCCGGGCCTGAACGAAGTTCAAACACTGACCTTGGGAGACGTCATCGGCAGCGAGGCTCAGTTCACCATCACTTACGATGATGGAGTGAACCCTCCGGAAACGACGGGGATCCTGACCGGGGACTCGACCGAGGCTGAAATCCAAGCCGCGCTGGAGCAGCTCACTCCCATTGGCGTCGGTGGAGTAACCGTGAAGGTTCTTGGCGGAGATATCGAAGTCACCTTCCAGATTGACGGCGACCAGCCTGTCCTGCTCACGGCGCACGCCACGCAAAGCACGGTCGTGGCCGCCAATTCAACGGCGGACGAGATTGAAGCCGCGATGAACCAACTCGCGACGGTCAAAGCCTCTGGTCATGAAGCTACCGACGGTTCGGTCGACGTTACCTTGGGAACTGGCAGCAGTATGACCGTGCGATTCTCGTCGGGTGGCGATCAGCCACTGGTCATTGTCACGCAAGAGCAACCGCTGAACGTGTATGACATCCGGCCGGGCGGCCCAGTCTTGACCGAGATCCAGGCCTTCAGTCCGAAGCCGACCGGTCAGCCCCTGGATGCAGCATACGCGATTGCAAACCTCATCGGTTTCTACGCTGACCATTCGGAACTGGACGCGAATGTCTTCCACTTCATCAAGGCGGGAGTCGGCCCGACCACTTCACTGACCCATGACTTTGAACCAGGTGATCAACCGATCGATGGCATCGTGTTCGCGAAGACGGCGAACCTGGGCAGCTTCAACGTCGTTCCCGAGGCCTACCGCATCGGCGACACGTTCTTCGACTGGAACAACATCATCTAAGCCTCGAGCCTAAGAAACCAATCTCTTCATTCGTGCCCTTTCGCAACCCCATGAAAAAGTCTCAAATCAACCGCCATAGCTTGGAGATTCTCGAGGCGCGCATCGCGCCCGCCAACGTGCCGCTCACGGCTCAATGGCTCCAAGCCACTCACTCGGCCGACGGTTCGCCCATCGAACTTCATGCCGGGCAGGGTCTGAGCACCGGTGGCACCAACAGCGGCGACTACCTGCTTTATCTTGCCAAGGGTAATGCGCTGATCTTCACGACGGACTTCAACAACAATAACCTCGTCGATTTCAACGAAATCACGGGTATTGCTGCCGGGGAAGGGATGCGCCTTATCAGCTTCGTTGATATCCACGGCGATATCGCGACGAACCTGAGAGAGACAGTTACCAGTTCAGGCACGCTTCTGTCGTTATCGGATTCGAACAATAATCCCTCGGACGACGTTAACCATCCGACCCTGCGCGGGGATGGACGTGTCATCCTGAATAATCGAATCGAGGGGATCGAACTCCGGACCCTGACGGTTGACGATATCACGGACCAGAATGACGATGGCGTCGTCGATGATACCGACGTTGATTTCCGCCGTGCTCCGAGCACGCATTCCATCTTCGGAAACATCTACGCAGGCCGGGGCTTTGGTGTTCCCGGGGATGCGACCAGCGGTTTGCTGATCGACAGCACCGTCGTGACGAACTTCGGCTACGAAAATGATGTGAAGCCGATGATCGGATCAATCTTCGTCGGCACGGCCGTTTCCGGTGAGTACTTCAGCTTCGGCGTGAAAGGCCAGTTTGAGACCAGCGGCGGCGTGATGACCCAGCGCGTGCGCGCGGGCGTGGTCATCGGTGATGACGTCCAGGGTTACATCGTTCCCTTTGTTCCTTCGCCGGGGCAGGAAGGGGCGAGCATTGCGTTCGTTCGTTCGAAGCTTCCCTCGCAGCTCTTCAATCTCAACGGCCTGTATGCCGGTGACGGCGGTGCCAATGCGGCCGGCGGCAGCATCATGGATGTCACGATCAGCGGCGATGACGCTGGCGGTTACGATATCGTGGCCGGCAATGGTGGCGATGGCACCAGGGGAGGCGCTGGCGGATCAATCATCCGCTTCAGTGACCTGGCGTCTGATACCAGCGAGGTTCTCATCCAAAGCGGAAGCGGTGGAAACGGAAGCGCAGGGGCTGGCGGAAACGCAGGCAGTTCCGAGATCGTGTCGATGAATGTTTACGGGAACTATTCCATCATTCTCGGCAATGGCGGCAATGGATTCACGCAAGGTGGAGCTGGGGCGAGCCTGGCGCGTGCCGTAATTACTGAAGTCACCTCCGTCGGTGAGACGGCCGGGACTGCGTGGGGAACTTCCCACAACCCGTCCTATTACAATGACGACCCGAGCAACCAGCTCGACGCCCAAGGTAACCCGAAGTACAAGGCATATTTCGGCACGCAGCAGAGCTTCGACATCGACGGGGATGGCTTGGGCGACTTTGTCTACACGAACAATGACGTATCCCAGCTAGTGGTTCTCTTCGGCGATCCGCTGTTGCCGCCGGGTTCCTTCCGGTTGGATCGCATTTACCTGGACTCGCCACGCAATGCCGAGGCGATGACGGTTGCGGACCTTGATGGCGACGGCCGTCCGGATATCGCGGCCGCTTCTTCGGACCTGGGGAACCAATCCGGAATCGCGGTTTATCTTTCCAAATGGGAGGATGTGAATGCGGACGGAGACGTGATGGATGCGGAAGATCGATTTGTTGGATTCCACAGCCCGCGCTATAGCACCCTTCCGCAACTCGAGACCGGCGATTCAACTACGAACAACATCGATCTCGGATATTGGCAGTCGCCGAACCAAGTTTCGGAAATTGTAGCGGGCGACTTCGATGGCGATGGAGCCAACGAGCTCGCGATAGTGGTTACTTACTTTGCCGGACTCGAGCCCGATAAGATTAACGGCGTCACGGTTGCTTTTGACCCTAATGGTCAAACTCAACTCCTGATGTTCCTTTCGCCTGACCGGGAATTGGACACGAATACGGGCAAGTATTTCCTTACGGGGCAATTCTATGCTGATTTTGGCACCAAGCGCGTTACCTCAGAAACGGCTGACGCCCCGGCTGAACCGTGGCTTCCATTTACCTTCGACCGCCCTCTCGGTGGAGGCTTTGGCGGCAAGTACTTTATCCAAGCGACTGCGTTAAGCGCCACGAGTGACCACGATGTGGTTATTTCGGGGGAACTTGGCACGGACGGGACTTTGATCACGCACGAGTATTTCATTCGGACTCCAGTTGGAAATACCGCGACGCCTCCGGATATTGCTGGAACGTGGGATTTGGGCCGCGTTGACACAGACCGTCGCCAAGGGCCAAACTTCGTCGCGCCGGCAGATGTGCGTCTTTTGGACTTCGCGTTGATGGATTTCGACGCGGATGACATCGTCGACATGGTCGTTGTGGCTGGCACGCCCGCGAACTTCATCGTGGGAATCAAGGGCAATGGGGCGGGGGCGGGGGTTCAGGACTCCGGCAACGGTTCGGATCAATCGGGCTTCTTGCTGCAAAACACCACTTTGCGCGGTGTCAAAGCATACGGCGGTTCTGATTTCGCGGTTTTGTATCAAACAACTCCGCCGGCAACGGGGCACATCGAGACGTTTGACTACAGTGCCGGTCCGCAGACGGGAAACAGCGGCATGACACGCGGTGTGGAGTTGACTTTGTGGCGGGGCCAAGTGGCCGGTTACCATGGCGGCAACGTCACCGATAAGGTGATGTGGGACATGTATCTTGATTCCGCGGTGATCGGCACGGACCATCCGGATAAGGTCCTCGTTCCAGGAGAGTCCCTGTTTGTTGAGTTGTGGGCGGACCAGCAGCTGAACATTTTTGCCGGCAACGGCGGTGACTCGTTCATCGGCAAGGGCGGCAACGGTGGATTCATCGGCGGCAAGGGCAAGTTCGAGACGATTATCGATCCCTTGACCAATATCGGCTTCACCGACTTCGCCGGCGCCGTCCGAATCGAATTCGAAGGGACGGTAACCCTGCAGGCCGGCGATGGCGGACTCGGGTTCTCGCGTGGCGGAAATGGCGGCACGATCAGTGGGGTCTCCGTGCGTGACGGAATTCGCGGAAATAACATTGGTGTCGGCGCGCTCGTTTATGCGGGCGACGGCGGCCGGGGTGTTTCCGGCACAGGAGGCATCGGCGGAGATCTCGTCGCGAACTCCATCTTTGCGGGTAACTTGTTCGTCGCCGGAATCGGTGGCGATGGGAAGATTGGCGGTCGTGGCGGTTCGGTGATCGGAAACGGCCTGAGTCTGGGCACAACCCGCCTTTACGACACGAATACGCCTTACTTCGAAGTCTTCGCCGGCGACGGCGGAAATGGCATCAAAGCGGGGGGCGCGGGTGGCAGCATCGTCAATCTGCGACCGGTTATCGAGGGAACGAGCGGGAAGCCAGGCGCGGCTGGAGCGTTGCACTATGTGGCTGGGAATGGTGGTAATGCTGTTTCAGGCACCGGCGGAGCCGGCGGCTCGATCACCAATAGCAGCCCAGAACTGAATGCGATCCTGGAGGATAAAATCTCTTTGGAAGGCGGTCACGGCGGCAACGGTCGCAACGGTGGCGCCGGTGGTTCCATCACCCAGTTCTCCGTGACGCAGTTGATCGCTTCAGCGACGAATGTCGTTCACGTCCTGGCCGGCCACGGTGGGAACGGCACGACGGGAATTGGCGGCCGTGGTGGCAGCATCTCCGCAATCAACGCCAATTCGAACGGAAGCTCCGCGAATATCATCTTCCCGACGCCGGACGGTATCATATTCGAATACACCCGTTTCCTGGCAGGTGACGGCGGAATCAGTTCAGGCGGCCGCGGTGGCGACGGTGGAACGATCTCAAACGTTGTGACCGGCGCCAGCCAAGGCTCGATTGCCATGGCTAGTGGAGCTGGTGGCGCTGGCCTTACCCAGGGTGGAGCCGGCGGATCGGTGCTGAACGTTACCCTTACGGGGTTGGGTGCCGGCACAAACTCGAAGGGCTTGATTATCGCTGGCGCCGGTGGCGACGCCCGCGCCTTTATCCCGAATCCGTTGGACACGACTCCGGACCAAGGGAAGAAGGCATTCGGTGGAAAAGTCGGTGTTGGCGGCAATGGCGGAAGCATCAATGGATTCCGTCAGATGGGCGATAATGCCGCCCACCTCGACTTCATCGCAGGCAACGGTGGAAGCACAGTTCACTACGGAACTGTGGTCGATCCGAAGCCCTTCGTCGGCCGCGGCGGCTCCATCATGAACGTGAATATCACCGGCACGGTCGGCAATGTGAGCGTGACTTCGCCGATCCACAGCTACAACGATGTGTTGAATGGTGAAACCGTTCAGGACTACGTCGAAAACCGGTTGCGCGTAGGTGTTGCGTTCAATGAGACCCTTGGTGACGGCGATGGTAACGTAGGCATCGTGGTGGGTTCGGCGGGCCGCAATAAAGCGGTGCGTCTCGATCCGCTGGGACAGCCCTACGACTACATTGATCAACCGGCTACGAATGCGAAGAATGGTGACCTGATCAACATTCAGGCCCAGTCGATCATGTCGGCCGTCGCCGGCAGCGTGGACCGCCTTGCGGCAATCCAGCTCGCCAAGAATATCAAGGTGGCGGGAACGATCGTGGGTCAGGACAAGGCTCCGACGGGCTCGTTCGATTACCTGGATGAGAATGGCAACCCTGTGTCGAACCCGGTGCGCGATGGCCAGTTGATCGACGGCGCGGTGATCGCGAAAGTCTATCAGCAGACGCCGCCGCTCCCGTCGCTCGTGGGTCGCGTCTACAGCTTCTAAGCAGACAATCTACACACGGTCGCCCGCTGAAGTTTCGGCTTCAGCGGGCGATTCGTTTTTATGGGAAACAGCCGGAAACGCGCGCACAAAAGTTGGGCTGCGCATACCTGAGCGCGGGGCGGCGAGTTTGGAATCATTTGCGTATTGCCGGACACTGTGTTCCTGTGCGCCCGTCGTTCCCTTTGGTTCCTCAACTGATCCCATGATTTCCCGCATCCGCCTGATGCGCGGCCTCTTCGCCGCGCTCTCCTTGTGCTTCGCTTTGATCTCATCGTCACACGGCGGTCCGACCTACGAGACCGTCGTTGGCTTTGAGTCCATTCCGACTTCGCCTCCAAACCACAGCCAGGCGGTGGGGCC
>CBHXZU010000236.1:0-8298 GCA_966125105.1 uncultured Prosthecobacter sp. | reverse complement strand
TTCACCGTTGGAAAACCTATGATGTAGTTTTTGTACCCTGGATTGTTCGCGAACGTGCCCGTTTGCGAATTGGTGGAAGTGAGTGCTGCGGTTCCTCCTGCATTTCGCGAGTCGGGAAGGGCGAGGCCTCCTTCGCTGATCTTCGTGAAGGAAGCCATGTCAAACGACACGCCGGTGAAATCGAGCGTCGTGTTCGATCCCCAGAGTTCATAGCTCGACGGATCGCGGGGGACGGCATCGTTCGCCGCCCACAGTTGCATGCTTGTGACCACCGTGCCGTTCCCGCCGTTGAATGCGGGGCGCACGAGGATGCCCGTGTAGAACTCGGCGAAATTCAGATATTTTTGCCCAAAACCATCGATGGCGCTGACGGGAGATTCGTTCGTAGGCCAATTGTTGACGGCCGCGGCGGTGCCGACGGTTCCAACTTGGAATTGATTTGCTCCCGTATTCAGTTGGCCGCCGAGAATCGCGTCCGAAGGCACGAAGATCGCGTCGGCTGAAGTGGAGGTCGGGAGAGCGAGGATGATGGAGGCGACAGGCGCGATGGCCGTCGCGAGGATGGAATTGCGGCGCAGCCGCGAGATGAAACAAGCGCTGTTCTGGTGCATGCCCGGGGTGGGGTTTGGGATTGTTGCCGAAGTTCTGAGGTGAAACTAAGGCCCCGTGAGTGTTTGGCCGTTTTTCGCCGCTGTCCAAAGATTCTTTTCCGCTGGTTACAAATTGGTGCCGCAACTTAGGAAACCTAACTCGGGAGCGCCCAGCGCAGCAGAACGCGATTAAGGAAACCGGGGCGGGCGTCGCGAACAATACAGGGGAACTACGAAGGGCTCGAAGAACGCGAAGATTCTTTTCTATTCAGAATGGCTGCCATCTCAAGTGTGGCGCTAAAGATTTAACCACGGAGAACCCGGAGTTTCACGGAGGCGGTTCTGAGCGAATAACCTTGTGTGATTGGCGACGCCGCTCTCAGCTTCCCGCGACGCAGCGGGGATTGATCCGCCGGGCGGCTGCAAAAACGAGCTGCCGGGTTGGGAGGTCGAAGGTACGACCGCAAGGGAGCCCAAGGAACACAGAGAATGAGCGAGAGCCTTACTTGGCCGGACAACCGAAGTCTCTTAGGTGGCGACACATCATCCCTTAATCGGAACTGCTTTTTGCGATCGGCATAGCGGCGATGACGGCGGGCGAGAGATCTCCAGGATCGGTGCAGAATGCGTCGACCGTTTCTTCGCGATGCAGTGCAGTTAGGTCGCCTCGTTGCGCGGGAACGGCAAGGAGCACTGCGGACTACGCGTTCTTCCTCCGGCGAACGCGGCGCATGCCGAGGACGGAGCCAAGTCCGCCCAGGAGCAGCACTGCCGAGCCGGGTTCGGGCACGACGGTCAGGACGATGTCGTTCCCGCCATCGCCGAAGCCCAAGGTGCCCGAGAAGCCATTGGGCAAGGCGCCGCTCAGGTTCAGCGAATCCATCGTGCCGATGATCGGGAGCTTCGTATCGAATAGCGTATAGCTGCCGATCGCGAGTCCGCCGGCATTGGAGAAGACAAAATCATTAAACCCGAGAGCGCCGGTGCCGATGGTGAGTTGGCCGAAGTCGAGCGTCACCTTGTCGCTGACGGTGCCGAGCTCAAATAGCAGCGCGCCACTGGCTCCGGCCACGGCCGCGCTCACGTCCAATCCATCGCTGACGACGAGCGTGCCGGGGCTTGCGCCAGGCGACAGTTTCGAGCCGGCGCTCATGATCACGCTGCCCAGCACAGTTCCCGTGCCTTTGAGCGTTGTCGTGGCGCCAAGCGTGATGCCGCCGGGGATGGCGGTGACATCGAGGGTGGTTCCAGTCTTAACGTCGATTGCAGAGGTGCCGCTGAGGCTGCCGGATACGGCCAGAGTTCCGCCTTCGATCACCGTCGGCCCCGTGTAGGTATTCGCTCCAGCGAGGGTAAGCGTGCCGTCGCCCTTCTTCGTCACGCCGCCGTTTGTAGCGCCGGACGAGAGGGCTTGCGAGATGCCGATCGAAAAACCATTTGTGTCAACGATCGCCCCGCCCGCACCGATCGAAATCGATCCGGGTGCCACGCCGAGGAAGAAGTCCGCCGTCTGAGCTTTGGCCCGCAGCGTGCCGCCATCGAGTTTCAGCGCGACGATTGCGGCCGGATTGGTTTGCTGGATGAAGCTAGTCGCGAGCACGCCGCCGGTCAGGTTGACCGTGCCGTTGCCGGTCGCGGTGTGTCCCACCCTCATCTCTTGCAGGTCAACGAGGCCGCCGCTGAGATTGAGCGTGCCCGTGCCGTCCTCACCCACGATGAAGAAGTTGCCTACGCCTTGCTGGGTGAATGTGCCACCAGCTACGTTCATGGTGCCCGTGCCTCCAGCGTAACGTCCAACCACTGGGAAACCGGCGGTTGAGTTGACGACGCCCGAATTGGCAATGGTCATCGTGCCCTGACCATACGCGCCAACCTGGAGGTTGCCGCCGAAGTTCAGGGTTCCGCTCGTGACATTGACATTTCCGACTGCGCCCGCGGTGGAATTTCCATTGGTGGTGGCTGCGTCACCTCCGATCCGGCTGTCTCCGCCGGAGAAGGTGGCGGTTCCGCCGGTGATATTGAGGTTGCCGACCGGGTTGCCATTGATCACCGAGCCGCCATTCGCGCCGGTATTGTTAACCTCGCCGCCGACGATCAGGCGTCCGGTCGCGGTAAGCGTCGCGTTGCTGCCGACATTCAAGGTCGATTCGGCAGATCTCCACGCCACGTTGACTTCGCCGTTGATGGTCGCCGTGCCGGCTTGCATGTCCCACAGCGTATTCAATGAAGGATTAGCGCCATTGTTTTCACCAATTCGAACGCCACCCGCGGTGATGTTCATCGCGCCCCCCGTTTGAATGACGGTGCCGGTGCCGCCGAGGCTGCCGAAGATGGCATAGTTGCCGGCGTTTCCGGACTTCGTGATGGTGCCGCCGCTGAAGTTCAACGTGCCCGTGCCGAGGTCGCGGCCGACGACGAACCATCCGTTCGAGTTGATCGCGCCGGCAGACATGTTTGTGGTCCCGTTTGAACCCGCGCCGTTGGCGATCCAGACTTCCCCGGCATTTACCGTGCCGCTTGTCAGGTTGAGTGTCGCCGTTGCGCCATTCGCAACGCCGACGATGACCCCAGGGCCGCCCTGGCTGCCATTCACGGTGCCGCCTGAGACCTCCAGCGTCGCAGGAATTCCGGCAACCGTGCCGACCAGGACCTGGCCGCCTGGCGCGTTGGGTCCATTGATGGCGCCTCCGACCGGAACGACGACCTTGGTGTTCTCAACGTTCACGCCGCCCGTGCTCGTATTCTCGGCCGCGAGAACGATCGTGCCCACTCCGGGCGCCGGGTTGCTGTTGTAGAAATCGATGCGGTTCGTGCCCGCGAGCTTGGCATTCACCGTCAACGTTGTGCCGCCAGCAGTGCCGAAGTCGCCACCCACGCTTCCAACCGTTACCGTCCCGCCGCCGGTGCCATTGATCGTCCCGCCCGTGCTCGATTGAAGAACGTCACCGCCACCGTTGGAGACCGTGAGATTTCCCGCGCCAACCTCGATAACGCTGTTCGCGCCGCCATTCATGTTCAGCGTGGTAAGCACGCTTGCGACGCCCGAAAGCGTGAGCACACCTGCGCCGTTCGCATTGAGGATCAGTCCCGATGCCGCTCCCGGTGTCAGGTTACCCGTGAACGCAGTGCCGCTGGCGCCGTTGACATTTATCGTCTTTACGCCCGCGAGTCCGCCGGCGGTGGCACTGACCGAGCCGCCAATCGTTAGCGACGTGCCCGCCAGTCCGGTGTTGTTGTTAATGGAGATCGTCTGCGCGGTGGCGTCCGCTCCGATCGTCACCGCGCCATTACCGAGGTTCAGCGGTTGGGTGCCGTTGAAGTTGAGGTTGGTGAGGAGGCGAATCGGATTGCTGTTCGCCACCGTGACCAGGCCGCCTGAAGTATTGGCCAAATCTCCATTCTGAAGCGTGAACGTGCCGAGACCCAGGCCGGACGGATGATTGATGTTCAGCGTCCCGCCCGCGAGCGTGATGCCGCCCGTATTGCTATTCCCATGCGTGAGCGTGCCGCCCGCATTCAGAACGACCGACGCGGATCCGCTGATCGCGTTCGCCACGTTCTGGGTGAGGGTGCCATTTACGGTCAGGGTGTTTTGGTTGATCGCGTTGGCGGTCTGCAAATTGAGCGTGGCTCCTCCGGCGACGGTCACGGCCGTATTGCCGAGCGTGCCGGTGAGGTTTGTGATGCCCGCGGTCAAGTTGGTCGCGCCGGTGTAGGTGTGGTTGCCGCCGAAGGTGAGGGTGGCGGTGCCAAGCTTCGTTACCGTTCCGGTGGCGATGCCAAAGTTGCCGGGGCTGGACACGGTGTATGCCTTCGTCGTGTTGTCGAACGTCGTCGAAACGGGACTGACGTTCTCCCCAATCGTAACGCTGGTGCCAGTCGCGGTGTCGTTGAAGATGACCACGTCGTTGGTGAGGAAGTCTGTGGCCGTCCCGGCAGTTTGCAGCTTCCAGTTCTTCGGAGTCTGCACGGCGGTCGACCACACGCCATTGCCAGCGCCGGTCCAAAGCGGCAGGTCACCAGTGATGGCGAGAGTGATCGCCGTGGCGTTACTGCCGAGCGTGGCGTTTTGACGCGCGCCCAAGCCGGTGATCGTGCCTTTCGACAAATCCGCCAGCGTCCCGGTCCGCGTGGTAAACGTGAGCAGGTTGTAAGTCGTGCCGCTGGACCACAACGTGTTGCTGGCATTGATCACGACCGCGCCCGCCGGCCCGCTGGTGGTGAATGAGTTGGTTTGCACCCCTGGCGCGGTGCCATCCAGCGCGAGGTCGAATCTGCCGGCGCCTTGAAAAGTGAGTGATCCTACCGTGAGTGGAAGGCCTGCGGTGCCGGCGCCGTTTGCAACGGAGTTTGTCGCCAGGTTTGCCAGCGTGACCGTGTTGATCGTGCCGGTGCCATCGATTCCGCCGTTGGTGACCGTGACCGTCGGAGTGACGGCCGTGGTGCTGTTCTGAATGAACTTCGCATTCGCGCCATTCACCGTGATCGAACTCGTATTGTTCACAGAGCCAAGGTCGGTGAGCGCCACGGTGCCCGCATTGATCGTCGTGGTTCCGGTGTAGGTATTCACGCCGCTCAAATTGAGGCGCCCGGTTCCGTCCTTGATCAGTGTGCTGACGCCGCCGACGGCAAGTGTGTCCGTGATGGTGCCGGTGAAGTTCAGCGATTTGCCGGCCGCGACATCGATTGAGGAGCCACTCGAGAACTTTACGTTTTCCGCGCTCGCCGTGGAATTGTCGGTGACGATGAGTTTGTCGCCGGCGTTGTCGAAGCGCCAGCTGCCGAGATTTGGCGACGGCCCGAGGTTGCCCAGAGTGCCGCCGGCGAGCGTAACCACGCTCACGCCAACATCCGCGCCGGCGTCTGCAGTGAGAGTCGCGCCCGAGTTTACCGTGATTGCCTTTTCCTGGGTGCCATCTGAGCCAAAGAGGCCATTCGTGCCTGAGCGCAAGACTGCGCCGGCTCCAACGTTAATGCTGCTCGCGAGGCTCAACCCACGATTATTCGCCCCGTCTCCGGGATTAACATAGAGGGTGCCGCCGTTCACTGCCACTGCGCCGGTGATGGTGTTCACGCCCGTCAGCGTGAGCATGCCATTTCCGCTCTTCGTCAGGCCGCCGGTCGATCCCACGTCAGCCGCCAGGGCCTTTTGGATGGTGATATTTTTGCCGTCGGTATCCACGATCGCGCCGCCATTCTTGACGATAACGCTGACGTTGCCCGCGATGTAGTTGCCGTCGTCGACGGTCGCTTTGAGCACGCCTCCGTTCAGGAAGAGGTTCGCGGTAGAGCCGACGCCGCCGTTGCCGTCGATGTGGTTCACTCGCAGCGTGCCGCCATCGAGGTTCACAATGCCGGATGCAACGGTGGAACCAAAGTTGGTGATTTCCAAGGAGCCGTCGGTGTCCGTTTTCTGGACCAAGCCGCCGGTGATCGTGAGGACGCCGCTGGAGCTGTCGCGAGCGACCGCGAACCAGTTTCCAACGCTCACCGTTCCTGCGTTTACCGTCAGCTTCCCGGTGCCGCCTGCGCCCTGGCCGATCCAAAGTTCACCCTCGGAGCGAAGCTCGGCCCCGACGCCATTCACGATGATTTCACCATTGGAGCCGGCGCCTTCGCCGACGATGAATTGCTCGTTGTTGACGTTCAGGTATTTTCCGTTGCCGGTGAGCTCGATTTTGCCGGTGGTGCCCGCCTGGGCGACGTAGGTTCGGCCCGTATTTGTCAGGGTGCCGCCGCTCATGCGCAGCGTGCCGTTACCGCCGGCACTACCCTCGTTTTTGCCGATGAAGTTCCAGCCGCCCGTGGTAATCGTGCCTGCGTCGACGTTCATCACGCCTGTGCCGCCGCTCGAGCCAAGAGCCAGGTCATTCCGGATGACCAGTGAGCCGGAGGTGTTCACGTTGACGGTGCCAATGCCGCCACCGCCATTGTGATCGCCACCCACGTATAGCCGGCCACCCGTTCCTTCGCCTGTGTTTCCAATGAACATCGAGCCGGAACCCATCCCCATCCCGGTGAGCGTGCCGGTCGTCGTGGTGGAGTCCGCGAGGTTATATGTGCCGGTGGCGCCGTCCACGCCGACATACATCCAGTTGTTGTTGCCGGTTTTTGCGGACCCGGCGCGTTGCTCGAGGATTCCCGTGGCGCCGGCGACATTTCCCACAAAGATATCAACCGGTGTGAATAAGGAGTCCGCCGAAATGATCGGCGTGTTCCCGACCCCAAGATTCACGGTCGCATTCCCAACGGGAAATGCGCCGTCCCAGTTCAGCGGATCATTCCAATCCCGGCTGGTTACGCCCGTCCAGTTATCGCCGGCTTTCGCGGCGCCAATGGCACAGAGGAGTGAAACGATGCTACGGGCGAGGATTTGCTGACCGTTGGTGGGACGAGGATGCGGGCGCTTCATGGGAGAATGCTAAGATGAATTTTCTGAAGGGCAGGTCGAAGTAGGCGGATTGAAGTTGCCATTACTTTCGATTTCGGGAATGCGATCCCGCGTATTTTATTTGAGATTTTGCGTCACCCTCCCGCGTGCACGCCCCCCCGCCACTTTGAGCCTACTTGGATACCACGTGCTGCTTTCGAAACTGGCGGGGCGACACCCCCAACTCGCGTTTGAAAGTGGCGGAAAGATATTCCGGGTAACGAAATCCGCAACGCTCCGCGATCTCCGCCAACCGGAGCCCGCTACCGCTCAGAAGTTCCCGGGCGCGGTTGATTTGCACGCGCCGGATTTCCTCGTGAGGAGCGCGGCCGATCAGTTTCTTCATCCGCTTTTCCAGCGATCGCCGAGCCATGGGAAAGCGCGCCAGCACATCATCCACATGCAGGCCTTCCGTAGCATGTTCACGGATGTAACGGAGCGCGCCGGCAATCTCGACGTCATCCACGGCCAACGTGTCGGTGCTTTGTCGCGCAGCCACGCCGATGGGCGCGATCAGCCGCACCTGTTTGTCCACGGGGTGCCCTGCCATCATTCGCCCCAGGAGCTCTGAGGCGCAATAGCCGGCCCGGCGCGTGTCCGGAATTACGCTCGAGAGTGGCGGTGGCGACAAGGCACAGAGAAGTTCGTCATTATCGACGCCGAGCACCGCGACTTCCTCCGGGACGCTGAGCCCGGCGCGCCGGCAGGCGACCAGCACCTGCTGTCCGCGCAGGTCATAGGGCGAAAAAACTGCGACTGGTTTGGGCAGCCCTTGCAGCCATTTGGCGATCGCATCGGTTTCGACGTCTCCGGCGGCCTTTGGATCCGGGTTCTCGACGAAGTTTTCGCAAACCGCGCCGTGCTGCCGGGTGAGTTTCTCGAAGTTCTCGTGGCGTGAGCGCGACCACGCGAACTTTGAAACGCCGCAAAACGCGAAATTTCTAAACCCGCGTTCGGCGAGATGCTGGAAAGCGAGCTCGGCGATTTGCTCGTTGTCGGTCGTGACCGTCGGAACTTGTGGAACCAGCCGGAAAAAGCTGACGTCCACGATGGGGATCTTCAGGGGCCGGAGCGCCTTGGCGATGTCGTCGTTCTCGATGCGGGCAATGATCCCATCTCCTTTGAAACGATGGATCCAATCCGGCACGCGATCGCCCCTTCCTTGCTCGGACATGAAGACGTCCCACGGTCCCTCATTCCGAATGTACTGCTCGATCCCCGCGAGAATCCCCCGCGCGAACGCGTTGGAAGTCTCGATTAGCAGCGCGACCTTCGGGG
>CBHXZU010000235.1:0-8319 GCA_966125105.1 uncultured Prosthecobacter sp. | reverse complement strand
GGAGTCTCGAAGGGGGAACCGGACTTTTCGAGTTGTTGAGGCATAGAAGCTGGCACGTGCTTTAGACGCATTCGCGCGCACGCGGCATTTCGGAGGTATTTTTCAAGACGTGCACGACCAACCGTCCAAGATTTCACGTATCCGTCTTGGTGCCACCTGCTTGATGCCTCTCCACACACTGAAGGACCTCTTTATCCACGAGCTCCGCGACCTTTACGACGCGGAGAACCAGTTGCTGAAGGCACTGCCGCGATTTGCCGAGCGGGCGCGACACGAGGAATTGCGCGTCGCGATTGAGGATCATCATAACCTCACCAAGAAGCACGTGGCGCGGCTGGATCGCATTTTTGAAAAGCTGGGCGTTCCTGCTGAAGGGCACACGTGTAACGGGATGAGGGGACTCATCAAGGAAGTGGAGAAGTTGATGGAAGAAGATGCGGATGACGTGATCATGGACGCGGGGTTAATCGCGGCCTGCCAGCGCGTCGAACACTACGAGATCTCAGCGTACGGATCGGCGCGCACATTTGCGGACACTCTGGGTCTCGACGAGTTTGCGTGGATGTTGACGGAGACTCTCGAGGATGAGCGGGAATCCGATCAGCAGCTGAGCTCGCTGGCGGAAACGGCGATCAACGTGGAGGCTGCGGAGGCTCCTGAGGTCGGCTGATCCCGGTGGATCGACAGACGCGTCCGTCTCAAAAGTGGGTTAGTCCAGCTGCGGAATGCCTGGTTTAAGGTCGGCCTGATGCGCCTTCACTGCGGCTCGGATCTTTTCGATGATTTCAGGGTATTGCGCCGCCACGTTGCGCTTTTCGGAAGGATCGGTGCCAAGGTTGAAGAGTGCCGGCGGCTCATGCATTTCGGGTTGAGCGGGTCCGTATCCAGTCTGGGTAAAGAAGTGCGCTTTCCATTCGCCAATCCGGCAGGCGGCGAGCTTGTCGCTGCGGTAATAGAAAAATGGCCGCTCGGGCAAAGTCTTTCGCTCAAAGAGCAGCGGCGCGATGTCGATGCCGTCGATCTGGCGATCTGTGGGAACGACCGCGCCTGCGAGCTTTAGTGCCGTCACGTTTAGATCCATTGCGTTTGCAACTTCATGCGTCACGCCCGGCCGGATCTTTCCCGGCCACCAGGCGATGCCGGGGACGCGCATCCCGCCGTCCCACGTGCTTCCTTTTCCATCTCGAAGCAGGCCCGCGCTGCCTCCTTGCGCGCCCTGGATGAGCCATGGGCCATTGTCGCTCGTGAAAAAGACGAGCGTGTTCTCCGCGAGACCCTCTTCGCGCAACGTCTTCAGCACCTGCCCGACACTCCAATCCACTTCTTCGACCGCATCCCCGAAAATGCCGCTGCGGCTTTTTCCTTTGAACTCGGACGACGCGAAGAGCGGCACGTGCGGGAAGGTGTGCGCAAAGTAGAGCAGGAATGGCTGGCTTTTCTTCTCTTTGATGAACGTTAGCGCCTGCTCGGTGTAGCGCTTGGTGAGCGTCGACTGGTCCGCCGGCCGCTCAACGACTTCGCCGTTCTTCAGGAGGGCGATGTTCCAGCCGTCGACGGGCGGATTCGCAAAACCTGAGGCGCCTTTCGGAAGATCGGGCCGGCCTTCCATATCGTTTGAATAAGGAAGGCCAAAGGCGAGATCGAAGCCTTGGTCTTGCGGGCGGGAACCTTCGTGGATGCCGAGATGCCACTTTCCGATCACGGCGGTTGCGTAACCCTTCTCCTTCAAGCCCTCGGCGAGCGTGATTTCTTCAGCGGGCAGGCCGCCTTTCGAGTTCGGGAAAAGGACGCGTCGCTTGCCGACCATTCCGCTGCGGATCGGGTAGCGCCCGGTGAGCAGCGCGGCGCGGCTGGGCGTGCATACTTCGGCAGCGACGTAGAAATCCGTGAACCGCAGGCCTTCCGCGGCCATCCGATCGAGGTTCGGCGTATTGATTGTCGGTGATCCGTAGCAGCCGAGATCGCCATAGCCGAGGTCGTCAGCGAGGATGATTACCACGTTTGGCGGAGCCGCCTCGCTGATCGCGGTCGTGAGCAAGGCGGTGAGGAGAAATACGAGTCGCTTCATGGGTGGATGGTGACGGTGAAACCAGGCTGTTGGCCGGCGAAGTCGCGCGCTGATTGTGGGCGAAAGCTGAAGAATGGGAAACACCGCTTCATCTATTCGGACGGCACTTCCGGATATTCTTTTCGGAGGTCCGCGTCGAGGTGCCGGAGTCTTGCGACTACGTCCGCATTTCGCTCCGCAAAGTTCGTCTTCTCGCTGGGGTCGTCTTTCAGGTTTGAAAGGAAGACGGGTACACGGATTTTTTCCGCGGTGCTTGTATCCCGCGCGTTGAGGATGAGTTTCCAGTCTCCTTCACGGATGGCAGTTTGCGCATTTGCGCCCGTGCCGGTTTGCCAATGGGCGGTCTTGCGAGGGCTGGCGGCATTGGTCCGCAGCAGCTCGGAAAGATCGTAGCCGTCCAGGGTTTGCTTGGGCAGTTCGATGCCGCACAACTTCGCGAGTGTCGGAAGCCAATCGGCGGTGTGGGCCAGTTGATCGCGCTTTTCGTTTTCGGGCAGATGACCCGGCCACGAGATAATCGACGGAATGCGGATGCCGCCTTCGAACATGCTGAACTTCGCTCCTCGATAGATGCCGGCATTTCCGCCGCCGAAATGAGCGCGATCTTCCGTGGAGTGGCCGTTGTCGCTCTGGAATACGATGATCGTGTTCTCGCGCAGTTTCGCGGCATCGACTTCTGCGAGGAGCTTGCCGATCCGCTCGTCCTGGCTGGCGATGAAGGCCGCGTAGAGATTGCGCGGGTAGGGGAGATCCTTGCAGGCTTCGAGCCACTTCGGATCGGCCTGGTAGGGATAGTGAGGCGTGTTGATCGCGTAGTAGAGGAAGAAGGGCCGCTCACGGTTTTGCGCGATGAAGCCCTTTGCCTCGCGCAGCATCAGATCGGGGAAATAGGCACCGTTTTCAAAAATCTCCACGCCGTTGCGGTGCAGGTCGTGAACGTTCGGGCCGTTCCAATAGTAGAAGTGCGAGTAGTTGTCGATGCACCCGCCCATGTGTCCGTAGGAGAAGTCGAAGCCCTGCGCGTTTGGCCGCGCGCCTTCCTCGTAGCCGAGATGCCATTTGCCGATATGCCCGGTGGCGTACCCGGCGGATTTGAAAACTTCCGCGATCGTGACTTCGCTGGCTGGCATGCCGCCGGGTTGGCCGATGTGCGAGCTCGCATTTCCGAGCAAGCCGAAGCGCATCGGATACCGGCCCGTTAACGTGCACGCGCGCGACGGAGTGCACACCGGTGCCCCTGCGTAAAACTGCGTGAAGCGAACGCCCCGCGCGGCAAGCGCGTCGGTATTCGGCGCGCGGAGGTCTTTCGAGCCATAGCAACCGAGATCGGCCGAGCCCTGGTCATCCGCCATGATGAAGATGACATTTGGCCGTCGTTGCGCAGCTGCTGCTGAAGATACGAACGCCAGCGCGGCGGCGGCGAGGAGTTTGAAGGACTTCATGGCGGGTATGCTGGGATGAAGTCGCGCTGCGCTGACCTTCTTTGCGGATTATTGATTGGCACGCCGCCGCGGTTGCTCGGTGACGGGGCCGGACATCGGCGGCGTTTCGAAGAACTTGCCGTCTTCCTTCATGCGCGGGTCGCCCGTGTGCTCGAGTTCTGCGAGCAGACGCTTTTCCAATTCTGCGCGTGCTTCGGCATGGACAGGATCCGTGGCGACGTTCTTGGTTTGATCCGGATCTTTGCGGAGATCGTAAAGTTCTTCGCGGGGGCGTCGGCCATAGACCCATTCATAATGGTCGCGCCATTTGGGATCGTCTCGAACGCCCACCAGCCACGCTTTGCTCGGGCCGGCATCCTCGTCCGGCAACGTCACACGGGTTTCCTCGGTAATCGTCTTTTCGCTCGGCGGGTTGTCGCTCGAAAGGCGGTAGGGATCGCCGAGGGGATACCTTTCGGGATGGAAGTTGATGATGTAGAGATGGTCCGCCGTGCGAATGGCGCGCTGCGGGTATGGAAGGAAGTCGGCCCGCGCATTTTCGACATGACGCTCGCGGCCGGTGAAGACGACATTTCGCGCCGGATCGATTTGGCCCGAACGCTCGGAGGCGAGCAGGGGAACGAGGCTGCGGCCGGTCATTACTTCCGGCCGAGCGACTCCCGCGACTTCGAGAAATGTCGGCGCAAGGTCGGTGAGGCTGGTGAGATCGTCGATCACACGCCCGCCTTTCGTGCCCGGACCGCGAATCGCCAGGGAGACGCTCGTGCCAAAGTCGTAGAGATTGCATTTCCCATGCGGAAAGCCGGGCGGTCCGTGATCGCCGCTCACCACCACCAGCGTCTTGTCGAGTTCGCCGATGGATTCGAGCTTTGCGAGCAGTCGGCCGAGCGCGGTGTCGAAGGCCTGCACTTCGCCGATGTAATCCGCCATGTCCTCACGCGTAACCGGCACGTCGGGGATGAATGGAGGCAGCTTGCCTTTCAAGGAATCCGGTTCGATGCCCCAGAGCGCTTTGCCTGAACCGCGCTGCCACTTGCGATGGGTGTTTGTCGGCCCGAACCAATAGAGAAATGGGCGTCCGTCCTTTCGATCGGCGAGGAAAGCGTCGAAGTTCCTTTCCACCTCGGAATAAATCTCGTTCTTCGCGGCTTCGACCTCTTTCCCCGCGGCGACCATGCGCGTCACGTTTCCGGAAAACTGGTTAAAGCGATTGCCGGCCTTTTCGTAGCTGTGCTTGGGCGAATCGAATGGCGCATCATTGGGCGATCCGGGCCCCCACACTTTATAGGTCTCACCGATGTGGTAACCCGCGCGCCGCAACATCAGGGGAAATGCTGGTTGTGAGCCATCCCACACTGCGCCGCGCAAAATGGCGCCGCGACCGGTGCGCCAAAAGTGCTGACCGGAAACGAGCGCGCTGCGGCACGGAGTGCACGACGGCGCACTGACGAAAGCATTGCGGAACAGTACGCCCTCCCTGGCAACGCGATCAAAATTCGGCGTGCGCGCCACGTCGTTGAGCCCGCCTTTGCCGTCTGCTTTCGCATAGGCGCTTGCGATGCGGCCCCAGTCATCGGCGAAAACGAACAGGATATTCGGGCGCTGGTCCGCGGCCGTGGCCCGGACAAGTAACGCAAGAAGGGCGAAAGCCGCGAGCACGACGGGACGAAAGCGAAGCTTCATGAGGCGATTGCTTCTGGGGAATAGCGCAAGGCAGCTCTTTTGGCCGGGAAAAGCGCGGGCTATTCCGGTGAGAGCAGCTTTTTCGGCGCGCCGTATTGGTCGATCCAGATCAGCCACGCCACGTCGCCAAAGCCATAGGCGAAGTCGATCAGTTTCCATCCGTCGCGAGTGCGCAGCCAAAGGGCGCAAGTCTCTGAGTTCTCGGATCCTTCAAACGCGACGGGGCGTTCCTTGGAATCGAGCGTGCTGCCGGTGAACAGTGCCCAGTTTTTGAACGCCTTCAGTTCACCCTGGAACTTCACGCCCTGCTTCTTTGCGGCGCGCTCGATGTTTGGTCGCAGCAGATCGAACAGCTGCTTGCGCAGCGCATTGTCGCGCGGAATTTCCGTGGGCTTCGAATAGGGCGGGTTGAAGAGTTCCTTCCAAAGGTCGCTGCCCGGCTCGACGGTGAAGTCCTCGGCAAAACCGGCCGATGCGAGCAGAAAGAGAGCGAGCGCGAGGCGAATCAGGGAGTTCATTTTGAAGAGGTGATTTTGTAGGTGTGATCAACCGACGGGATGACCGTGAAAGTGGCTTTCTTTTCTTCGAAGACGTGCGTGACGGGAATGCGGATCTGCCACGTGTCTTTCGCCAGCGCGAACTTCACGTCGCTGGCGTGCCACTGCAAGCCTTCCAGTTCCTTGATCGGCACCGCGCGTTCCACGACGAGTTCCTGCTTCCCGTCATCGCGCCGGACCCATTGCAGAAGCACGCGCGTGCCGACGTGCTCCCACCCCTGAGCGATCACGAGAACCCGGAAAACGCCGTCAGCTCCCTTGCGTTCCCAAAATCCGCCGGAGACAACCGTTTCCAGCGCGGGGTCGAGCGCCTTCCACTTCGCATCGTTCTCCTCGGCTATGCTGCTCAGCGGCAGGAGACACGCGGTGATGATTGCCGGCGAGAAGGTGGCGAAAGTCATGACGCGAGGCGTATTCGGAAAGCGTTGGCCCGGCAAGCTGCCCGCGTGGCGCAAGTTTGCGCCGCGAGCAGGGAACTTTGTACAATCATCTTATGAAAACCCTCGTCCTGGCGTTCTGCGCCTTTGTCGTTCATGCGGTTGCCGCGGAGGAAGCTTGGCAAAAATACACCAATGCCCGCTTCGGATTTTCCGTGGAGCGCCCGGCGTCGCTCGTGGCGAGTCGCGAACCCGACAACGGAGCAGGCCAGGAGTTTCATACGAAGAACAATGAGTTCAGCCTGCTCGCGCACGGGCACTTTCTCGGCATCGCGGATCAAAACGAGACCATCGAGACGTACTGGCTGCAGGCGCTCAAGGATGCGGGGAACAGCGTCACCTACAAACGGAAGGGGGCGGATTGGTATGTGCTCTCCGGCGTGAAGGACGGCACCGAGTTTTACTACAAGTTTGCCGTGAAGGAGAACAACTGGGCGGAGATCCGCATCACCTACCCGCATGCGAAGAGCGCGAAATACGATCCGTGGGTGGAGAGGATCTCAAAGAGTTTTGTTCCTTTCCTGCGCGGGGACTTCGACCGCTTCGAAAGGATAAAGCGCTGAGAGAGAGCTCGCGCATTCAAGGCTGGTCATGCCGGCCTGCTCTGGTCCACTCGGCGGCCTGTGAAGCGCGCGGCGGAAGTTCAAAAGCAGCAGGTGTCGAATTCGGTCCTCATCCTCGTCGATGAGGCGAACGTCTTGAGTTCCGTCCGGGTGATGGGACGCGGACTCGATTGGGAAAAGCTGCGCGAAAACTTGATTCGAGCGGATCGTGGGCGCCGCTTGATCGAGACAGTCGTTTACGTGGGATTGCCGCCAGCGATGCCGGAGTGGCAGGCGGAGCGGGACAAGAAGAACAAGTTCCTTCATTGGCTGCGGTCGAATGGATTTCTCGTCGTGGCGAAGGACGGTTCGCCGCAGGACGCGACGCACTACAAGGCGAACGTCGATGTGATGATGGCCGTGGATGCCATGGAACTCTGCGCGGCGATGCAGCCTGATGTCGTGGTGCTCGTGACCGGCGATGCAGACTTTGCGCATCTTGCGCTCAACTTGCGGAGAAAAGGGATCCGCGTCGAAGTGGCGGCGACAGCGGCCATGATGGGTGCCGGGCTGAAGGGTTCGGCCAATGAGGTGATCGATCTCACGCCGCTGTTCGAGTCGTTCGAGGCACTTTAGTTACGGGACGATTAGGGCGCGGGTGTTTGCCGTGCTTGAGATTGAAGTCGCGGAGCCCTTGTGCGGAGAGTCTCCGATGCTGTGTCTGCCCCGGCTTATCCTCAGTCTCACGTTTCTCGCGACGGCGGCGATCCTGGTCGCGGAACAGGTTGATGTAATGGTGTATGGGGCGACACCCGCGGGCATAGCGGCATCGCTCGCGGCGGCGGAGGACGGCGAAAGGGTTTTGCTGGTGGAACCGAGCGGGCGTGTGGGCGGGATGATGACGAACGGGCTTTCGCACGCGGATTTCCGAACCTTTGAGGGACTCAACGGCGCCTATTTGAAGTTCACGCAACGCGTCGAGGCCTACTACCGCGAGAAGTATGGCGACGAAGCACGAGCCGTTTCCTTCCGTGGCACGCATGCGGAGCCAAAGGTGAATCTCCAAGTGTTCGAGAAGATGCTCGCGGAGCAGCCGCGCATCACTGTGCAGAAGCGGTGGGATTTGGAAGGCGCCCGGATGAGCGGAGCGGGACCGGATAGCACGTTGCGATCGGTGGGAAACTTGTTGTTTTACGACAAAACGACCGGGAAACGGGAATCTGTCACGGCGACTTACTACATCGACGCCACGTATGAAGGGGACCTGATGGCGGCCGCGCGGGTTCAATATCGCGTTGGGCGCGAGGGCAAGTCAGAGCACAACGAATCGCTCGCGCCGGACGAGGCGGACACGCAGCTGCAGGGCTACAACTTCCGCTTGTGCATGACACAGGATCCGTCAAATCGCGTGCTGCCGGAAAAGCCCGAGGGATATGACCGCGCAGATTTCGCAAGGTTGGTGCCTTTGCTGCGGACTGGGAAGATCACGTCGCTGTTTGGAATGAAGACGACAAACGTCTTCAAGTCGCAGGTCCCACCTCTGCCCGGCGGGAAACATGACGTGAACGATCAATCGAATGGACCAGTGCG
>CBHXZU010000234.1:0-8336 GCA_966125105.1 uncultured Prosthecobacter sp. | reverse complement strand
TTTCGATCGTGGAGCGCCGCGTCGGTCGCGTGGTGGTGAATGGATTTCCGACGGGCGTGGAAGTCTCGCCCACCATGCAACATGGTGGCCCGTATCCGGCATCGACGGATTCGCGTTTCACGAGTGTCGGCACCGCCGCGATCCAGCGTTGGGTGCGTCCCGTTTGCTGGCAGAATTATCCCGAGAATCTGCTGCCGGAGGAGCTGAAGGATGCAAATCCGCGGGGGATCATGCGCACGGTGGATGGCAAGCTGACGCGGTAAGCGCGTCAGCTTTTGCTCCGCTAGACGGGCGGTCACGCCGATTTTCGACCTGGCAACGAGCCAGGATGGGCGCGTTTCTCGCGAGCAATTGACCGCGATTTGTGAGCGATGCCGCTATTTCTTCTGCGCGGCCTCGACCTTTTCGAGTTCGCCTTTGAGGTAATCTGCGCACGCCACTTCGCGCCCGTCTTTGAAGCGGATCAGGTAGGGTTTTCCTGAAGTCGAGGATCCAGTGGCAGCCTTCGCGATGAAGTCCTTCGCGGATTTAATTTCATCATCCGAGCGATTCCACTTTCCCCGCAGGAAGGTGACCGCGGTTTTGGCGTCATAGTCGGTTCCGTTCCGGACGAACTTCGCTTCCGTCAGGCCGGCCACGCGCGTGAGCAGGGCTTCAATCTTTTGTTTCTCTGCCGGGGGCGCTTCTGCCGAGACCCGGAGGTAAAGCATAAGCGCGTGGAGGGCGAAACCAAAGAAACGACGATTCATGTGACGCGGCGAGTCTAGTGTCGGGAGAGCGCTCAGTCTACCGAAGGTGACTCTTTGACGGTTCAAGCCAGCAGGGGCAGGGTTCGCATTCTGCGCGGAAGGTCGGGTGTCCGCCGTGCGATTTGGTCCTATTTGGCATGGCTTAAACGTCTACCGAAGGGTCGAAATACCGAGACGAGCGCATTTTCCCTTTCCCGTTCGAATCAATGGCGCTCAATTAGCCGATAAAGTTTTCCGCCCGTGCAACACCCGTCGCCTTGGAACCCCCGTACTGTCTTCTCGCCGTCTCACTTCGTCTTATTGCTGACGATATTATGCCTCGCGATCGGGCGGCATGCCTCGGCGGCGGCAGATAGCGTCCTGATTTTTAACGAGATCCAATACCACCCATTAAACCCGGCGACTCAGACCGAGTGGGTGGAACTTAGAAGTCTCCAGGCAGTCGACGTGGATATCGGGGGCTGGCGGATCGAGGGGGGGATCGATTACACGTTTCCGAATGGCACGGCGATGCCGGGGCTTGGGCATATCGTGGTGGCTGCGATACCTGGGCAGATCGCGGGCGCCTATGGACCGTTCACGGGCCAACTGGACAACGGAGGGGAGACCCTTCGCCTCGTGAATCGTAACGGGCGTGTGATGGATGAAGTCTCTTACGACGATGAGGGCGATTGGCCGCTGGGCGCGGACGGATCCGGCGCGACGCTGACGCGGCGAAATCCAACGGCGGCAAGCGGACCAACGGAATGGACGACGAGCAAGAACATCGGTGGCACGCCCGGAGCGAAAAATTATGCAGAGCCGAGCGATCCGCCGGTGGTCACGACGCTCATCCCCCTGAACGCCACGTGGAAGTACAAGGACGATAACGTGGGGCAACCCGCGGGTTGGAACGGCTCGGCCTTTGATGACTCTTCGTGGGCAAGCGGAGGCGCCCTGCTTTACGCCGGGAGCCCCAATATCACGGGCGCGGGCGAAGGGCTGCATGGTTACTGGCCTCTGGATGAAACGACCGGCACGACCGCAGCCAACCTGGCGAGCGGAGGCACGACCGGTTCCCTGGTGAATGGGCCCGCCTGGGTTACGGATGGAACGCGCGGCAAGGTGCTCAGTTTCGACGGAGTCGACGACTATGTGAATGCGGGTCTTCTGCCGCAGATGACGCTCTCGAATAACTTCACATGGTCGTTTTGGACATTCTCAACGCAGACAGGCGGCAATGTGATCCTAGGGAACCGCTATTCGCCTTCGGGCGGAGACTGGAGTCCGCGCGAGTTCATCAAGTTCACCTCCGACGCGTTTCAATACGACACGAACAACGTTCTGTTCGTCGATTACGTCAACATCCCCACCAGCACATGGGTGCATCATGCGATGGTGAAGCAGGGGACGCAGCTCACTTACTACCGCAATGGCGTGGCGACGAACTCCGCGTCAATTTCGGCGGGGCAGAATAACGCGCAGCCCTTTTATTTCGGGGGCGACAAGGCCGGGGAGCGGTGGTCCGGCAGGCTCGATGACATCGCCGTGTGGACGAAGGCGCTGCCTCCTTCCTCCGTCGCCAGCCTTGCGAATGGGACGGTGACTCCGCTGACCGCTCCGACGGGAAGCTCGGGCAGCACATTGACGACCTCGGTCTTGCAAGGCCCGATGACGCACTACTTCCGCAAATCGTTCACCTTCTCCGGCGCGAAAGAGCGCACCACGTTGACGCTCCAGCACATGCTCGATGATGGCGCCGTGGTCTACCTCAATGGCACTGAAGTGCTGCGCGCGAACATGGGGGGTGGAGAGGTTACCCACGCGACGCCGGCTTTGACGGATGTCACTTCGACGGGTCTATCCGCGAGTCTCCCGATTCCGACGGACAGTCTTGTGAATGGGACCAATGTGCTCGCGGTCGAGGTCCACCAGCATCCGAACAATTCCGATATGGTCTTCGGTGTGAATCTCGTCGCGAGCGAAGCACCGGACTTGGGGACGACGGCGGCGACGTTGGTCTTCAGCGAGATTTCCGGGGCCGCAGATCCTGACTTTTTCATCGAATTGCAGAATCAATCCGGTGCGGCGGTGAACAGCAGTGGCTGGACGATCACGACCAGCAATGGAGACTCCTTTGCGCTCCCGTCCGGGACGATCAACGGAGGTGGCTTCCTTTCGTTCACGGCTGCTTCCATTGGGCTCACGCCGGCGGACGGGATGCGGCTTTATCTTTTTGCGCCGGGCGGGACGAATCTCCGCGACGCGCGGGCAATCACGAATCGCATCCGCGGGCTTGGTTCGGACGGTCGATGGGCGCACCCCACCGCCTCGACGCCCGGTGCAGCTAACGTGGTGACGGTCAGCACCGATATCGTGATCAATGAGATCTTTTACCACGGCTTGAACGGTTCCCCGGAGCAGTGGATCGAGTTGCACAACCGCAGCGCGGCACCGGTGGACGTAAGCGGGTGGAAGCTGACTGATGGGGTTAATTTCGACATTCCCGCAAACACCACGGTTGCGGCGGGAGGATTCCTCGTCATTGCTTGGGACCCGGCGGCATTTGCCACGCTGCATCCGGGCGTGACGGCGTTGGGACCGTGGTCTGGGTCGCTCAGCAACAGCGGCGAACAGATTACGCTCCGCGATGCGAGCGATAATGTGGCGGATCAGCTCACGTATGCCGACGGAGGACTGTGGTCGTCCTGGGCGGACGGTGGCGGCTCCAGCCTCGAGCTGCGCGATCCTAGGGCGGATAATTCGAAAGGGGAGGCATGGGACGCGAGCGACGAAAGCTCGAAGTCCTCGTGGGTGACGATTGCCAGCGGAACGTACCAGGGAACGGGGGTCAACTCGAACGCCTCGGATCCGGCGAACTACAATGAGTTCGTCTTCGGTCTGCTCGATGCGGGTGAATTTCTGATCGACGACATCAGCGTGAAGGACGTGTCGATCGGGAACGCGGAGTTGATCCAGAACGGATCCTTTGAGGGCGGCACGCCCGCGGCATGGCGCATCATCGGCACGCATTCCGGCACGGTGATCAATGATCCCACTTCGGGCAGCGGCAAGGTTTTGAAGGTCGTTGCAACTGGCGCGACAGAGCACATGCATAATCACGCCGAGACAACGCTCAAGGTCGGCTCGAGCTACGTGAACCTGGACGCGACACACACCTACAACATCACTTTCCGGGCGAAATGGCTGCGTGGGTCCAATCGCCTGCACACCCGGCTCTGGCATAACCGCCTTCCGCGCCAGACGCTGCTCAATGTTCCGACGACAGGGGGCACGCCAGGCGCTCCGAATGGCAAGGCTGTCGCGAACATCGGGCCTACATTCGATACACTCGCCGTCGCGCCCGTCGTGCCGGCGGCCGCGCAACCGGCCACGGTGACGATTCGCGTGGCGGATCCCGATAACGTCACGAACGTCCAGTTATTCACGTCCGTGAATGGGGCGCCATTTGCCAGCACGGCGATGAATTCGGTCGGAGGTGGAGTCTATTCCGCTCCGGTCGGAGGCCAATCCGCCGGCGCGCTCGTTCAGTTTTATGTCCAAGCGACCGATGGTCTCGGCGCTTCGACTTTCTTTCCTCCCGCCGGTGCGGCTTCACGAGCGATGATCCCGTGGGCCGATGCGCGCGCCCAACTCACGCTCCCAAGCGGCGCGAGGCCGCACAACATCCGCGTGGTTTTGCCGACGGCGGACGCTACGGAATTGTACAAGGCGGAGAATCTGATGAGCGACCAGGCGGTGCCGTGCACGGTGATCCTCGACGAGGCGACCGCATATTATCGTGCCGGCGTGCGGCTGAAGAGCAGCGAGCACGGACGAATCTCGGAGACTCGCTGCGGTTATACCCTGCAATTCCCAAGCGATGATCTATTCCTTGGAATCCACGACACCATCGGTGTGGATCGATCGGGAGGAACCGTCACGGGGCAGAAGGAGATTCTGCTTAAGCGATTGGAAAATACGGCCGGCGGGATCTACGCGCCGGAGGATGATATCTGCCGCCTGATATCGGCGGTCGGGACCGTTCCAACAGGAAAGTTCACCGGCTCCGGAATGACGGGGGCGGCGATCCTCTCAAAGACTCGATTGGACAAGGAGTTTCTGGATAACCAATTCACGAATGGTGGTGATGGATCGATGCACAAATACGAGCGCGTATATGTGCTGACCGAGACGATCAATCCGACGACTCGCGTGATCGCCGCGCCCGCTGCCGGAACTGTTGCCGTGGAATATCTGAAAGTTCCTCAAGACACCACGGCACCGCCAGGGGTCAACGTCGTGAGCTTGGGCGCCAACAAGGAAGCGTACCGTTGGTATTGGCTGCTGCAGAATAACCGGGAGGCGGATGACTTCAGCGGGATCATCAACGTGACGAACGCGATCGGGCAGCCCGGCGGCAGCGCGAGCTTTAACAGCCTGGTGGCCCAACACGTGAATGTGGAGGCGTGGCTGCGCGGCTGTATCCCGGCCACCCTTTACGGCGTGACGGATAATTACCTGGGTGCAGGAGGAAACGGTCAGCACAACACGCTCATCTATTTTCCGCCCGGTCAGAAGGCGATCCTCATGCCGTGGGACCTGGACTTTCTTGATCAGTCAAATACGTCGGCATCCCTCACCGCGCGTGGCGACGTCGATAAGTTCATCGCAAACCCGGTTTGGAAGCGGCTCTTTTACGGTCATCTCCAGGACATTCTGAGCCGCTCATTCAATTCGACCTACATGACCGCGTGGGCTCAGCATTACTCGCGGTTTGGGACTGACGATATGACGTCGCAGGTTGGCACCTATTTGGTCCCGCGGGCAAACTTCGCCGCCTCGCAGATCACGGCGCAAATTCCATCCGTCTCGTTTGCGCGGACCAGTGCGAGTCCGATCACGGTAAGCACGCCATTCGCGACGGTTTCGGGCACTGGATGGGTGAATGTCGCCGAGATTCGCCTGCAAGGCACGAGCCAGCCGCTCAACGTGACGTGGACGGGCCAATCGACTTGGTCGCTGCAGTTGCCGATCAGTTCCGGCACGAAAACCTACACGCTCGAATCCTACAATTACTCCGGCGTTTTGATCGGTTCGGTCAGTGTGACAGTGACCGGTTCCGGCGGCGTGTTTTTGGCGAGTCCCGGCGACCTCGCTGTCACGGAGGTAAATTATCACCCGACGAATCCAACGGCGGCGGAACTCGCCGTGGACCCCACCCTCTCGGATTCGGATTTCGAGTTCATCGAGCTAAAAAGCATCGCGACCTCGGCGGTAGATCTCAACGGCCTGCAGGTGCAGGTCGGCGCCACTGACACCTTCAGGATCGGTTCCACGCAAGTCTTGCAGCCGGGTGAATACGTGATCATCGCCGCGAATCCCACGGCTTTTGCCGCTCGCTATGGCAGCGTCCCGCGCGTCCTGGGGCCCTATGTCGGCGACTTGTCAAATGGAGGCGAACGATTGGTGATTCTCTCGGCCGCGAACGCGGTGATCGCCGATTTCACCTACGACGACGCGTGGTATCCCGCCACCGACGGAGGGGGACGGACGCTGGAGGGAGTGGACCAGGGTCAGCTTAACTTCCCCGCGGGCTGGCGCGCGAGCTTCCGCGTGCATGGAACGCCGGGCTTCGAAGATTTCCCGCCGGCGATTTCTGCAGGGCCGGATAATGCGACGCTCAATCCCGGGATGCCGCTTAATCTATCGGTTACCGTCACAGGTTCTCCGACCCCAACTCTCCAGTGGCGAAAGAACCTTGTCCCGATCGAGGGCGCAACGGCTGCGACGTTCACGATCCAGTCCGTGACGGAAGGGGATGAAGGAAACTACGACGTGGTGGCATCGAGCCTCGCGGGACAGGCGACGAGCAATCCCGCGATCGTTTCGGTGAATGACCCGGTGGTGTTTTCGCAGCATCCGCAGAGCAAGACGGTAAACTCAGGGACGGTGGTCACCTTCTCGGTAGAAGTCACCGGCACTGGGCCGTTCTCTTATCAATGGCGAAAAAATGCAGAGCCGATCAATGGCGCTACCGCCTCATCGCTTTCCATGACTGCGACCACTGCGGACGAGGGCAGCTATGACGTGGTGGTGTCCAATGTCGTCGGCGCGGTGACGAGCAATGCCGCGACCCTATCCGTCAATGGGCCTCCCCAGATCACGGCCAGCCCGCAGGACAAAACCGTAAATCCCGCGGCGGAAGTGAAGTTCAGCGTGTCCGTGACCGGCACGGGACCGTTTACCTACCAGTGGAGAAAGGGCGGAGTGCCGATCCCGGGCGCCGAGGGGCCGGAGTTGCTGATTGCCTCGGCCACCGAAGGAGATGAGGGCAGCTACGATGTCGTGGTCGCAAACCTGAGCGGAGCGAGCACGAGCGCGCCCGCGTCACTTTCGGTGAACGATCCAGTGCAGATCACCAAGCAGCCGAAGTCGCGCGTGGTTTCGCCGGGCTTGGGCGCGACATTCTCGGTGACCGCGACCGGCACTGGCACGCTGGGCTATCAA
The DNA here is from genome assembly GCA_966125105.1 of uncultured Prosthecobacter sp. GTDB lineage: Bacteria > Verrucomicrobiota > Verrucomicrobiia > Chthoniobacterales > Chthoniobacteraceae > SXWH01. The sequence continues at coordinate 1,098 of CBHXZU010000234.1, read as the reverse complement.
TGGTATCTCAATGACGCGCCAATCGCCGGGGCGACTGGGCCGACGCACCAGGTGGCCGCTGTGGCGACCACGGACATCGGCGACTACAAAGTGGTGATCACGAACGTCGTCGGGTCAGTGACGAGCGTGTCAGCGACCTTAAGCTTAATCGATTGGACGGGCACCGCGGGTACCTTCCAGGGAGCGCTCGCGCGGGAAAGCGCGTCCGACGCGGGGCTGTTGTACCCCGGGCGCGTGACGCTGACCGTGGCAAAGACGGGCAAGTTCACCGGCAAGTTGGAGCATCTCGGCATGTCGCATTCATTCAAAGGCCAGTTCGACCTGGATCTGCACAGCGAGGTCGCTGTGAAGCGGGGAGTTGAAGTGCCTTTGGACCTGGTGCTCGACTTGAGCTCGGAACCGCGGGAGATGACCGCGGAAATTGCGGAGCCGGGCGTGGCAGAGCCGGCCATCGCCGAGGTGCTCCAGATTCCGAAGCGTCCGCGCGCGCAGCCGGCGGCACGCGCCGGGCGCTACACGATGCATCTGAAGCCGGGCTCGCAGGGTCCAGAAGACTTGAAGGGATTCGGTTTCCTCGCCGTGAATGTGTCCAATTCGGGAGCGGTTTCATGGGTGGGCAAGCTGCAGGACGACACGCGGGTGAATGGCAGCGCCAAACTTTCGCTACAGGATTCGATCGCGTTCTACTCGCGGCTCTATTCCACAAAGGCGCTGTATGCGGGCCACGTTGCCGCGCCGCTCTCAGTGACGCCGTCGGGAGTAACGGGCGAGGAAGGTTGGCGGAAACCGTCGCAACCGAAGGGGAAGTTTTGGCGGTCGGGTCTTGTTGCCATCCTCGAAGTGGAGAGTTCGCCGTGGGTGGCGCCACGCGGTGTTCCCGTCATTGCGCCAGGGACGAAAACTTTCCGGTTCGGCAGTCTCGCTCCTTCGGCGGACGAGGAATACGCGGTGGAATTCACCGCGCAGGGCAAGTTTGTTGTCCCGTTGAATTCCCGGAAGCTGAAGCTCTCGATCAACCGAACGACGGGCGTGCTGACGGGAAGTCTCCTGGATAATGGCCTCCCGCGGTCCTTCCAGGGAGCCCTGCTGCAGACGCAA
>CBHXZU010000233.1:0-8350 GCA_966125105.1 uncultured Prosthecobacter sp. | reverse complement strand
CCACCACCAGAAGCGCCCGCCCCCACGCGCATTCGAGTAGCGGAAGTCGGGCTAGCCACTTCTGATTCATCCGCGCGGGAAAGCCCTCGCGGGTGGCTCGGGGTCCTTCCTCGTTCCTCGCCAGGATGACCGGGCTTTTCCTACGCCGCTAACGCGGCTTCTCGTCAGCCGCGCCCTCCGCATCGAGGAAGACATCCATTTGCTGACCGACGTAGATCCCGAGATTATCCGGCGCCTTGAAGCGGTAGATGATCTGCAGCACCCGCGTATCGACGCGTTCGCTGCTTTCCCCGGTGAGCGATTTCTTCGGCAGGATGTAGGGCTCGATACGCACGAACTCGAGCGGGATCTCGATGTCCCGCCTGCCTTTGACGTAGGACACCGCTTTTTTCGGTGAGATGATTCGCGAAGCGTTGTCCTCGTCGACATCGGCGCGCAATTGAAACCGATCGACCTGGCCAAGGAGAAGGATGGGATCACGATCGCTGGGCGCGGCGTATTCGCCCGGGCGCGTGTTTACCTGCAGGATCTTGCCGGCGCGGGGCGCCTTGGTGGTGAGCAAATCCCGCTGCACGCGCGTGCGACCGAGCATGGCCTCCGCGCTCGCGATCTTCGCTTTCATGCTCTCGAGTTTTGCCTCCGCCGTCTGCGTGGCGAACTGCACGCGCTGCTTCTCCTCATCGCTGGCCACGCGACCGGCGATCAGCTTCTGCATCCGGTTCCAAGCATCCTTTTTATCCGCGAGCTCCACCTCGGCCTCGCGTAACTGAGACTGCAGCGCGGCGATCTCCGCCTCCTGCGCGACGATCATCGCCGAGGCGTCCCGCATGTCCTGGCGGACCAAAACATCCCCTTCTTTCACCGAGTCTCCAACCTTCACGAGCACCTCGGTGACGAGGCCGGCGACCGCAGGCGCGATACGGACGTTTTCATCCACACTCTCCACGAGCCCCCGCGCGCCGATGCTCTTTTTGAACGGCGCCCGCGGCGGCTCGGCCAAGGCTGGCGCGCTCGGCAGTGCCACCTTCACGGCAAAGACGAGTCTCACCGCCGCCACCGCGCCGGCGACGGCTGCAAAAAGGAAAACCCAGAAGAAGAATCTCTTCATAAAATCAAACGTACTGCGCCTGGTATTCGCCCGGCCCGTGCATGGCTTTCACCACGCCGTCCTCCATTTCGGCGATCCGATCGGCAAAGTGAAAGATGCGGCTGTCGTGCGTGACCACAATCACGCAGCGGTCGGGACGACACGCAGTGGCTTTCAAAAGCTCCATCACCTTGCGCCCGCTCGCGGCATCGAGCGATGCGGTCGGCTCGTCGCAAATCAGGAGCCGCGGCTGATGCACCAGCGCCCGCGCAATCGCGACGCGTTGCTGCTGGCCGCCGGAAAGCTGATTGGGAAAGGCGCGCAGCCGCTTGCCGAGGCCGACCTCATCCAGCAATCGCGACGCCTCCTTTTCCGCGGCGCGACGACCGGATCCGTTCAAGAGCATCGGCACGCTGGCATTCTCCACGATGTCCCACGTGGGGATCAGGTTGAACTGCTGGAAGATGAATCCGACATTTCGGCCGCGGAACTCGGTGAGCGTGCCGGTGCTCATCTTCGCGAGGTCAGTGCCGAAGACTTCGATCTTTCCGCCATCGGAACGCATCGTGCCGCAGACCACGCTGAGAAACGTCGTTTTCCCGCAACCGCTCGGGCCGACGATCATGATCATCTCGCCGCAGCGGGCTTCGAAATCAACGCCCTTGAGCGCCTGCACCGCGGACTCGCCGCGGCCGAACGATTTCGTGACGCCGCTCGTTCGCACGGCGCAATCATTCGCACTCATCGGAAAACCACCGCCGGTTCGGCGCGGAAAACTTTAACCAACCCGATGACTGCCGCGAGCAGGCAGATGAAAACGATCACGCCCGCCGCAAACGCGAGCACCTCCCACGGCAGGTAGAATGGCGGCTCACCTTTCTGCAGAAACAGCCCACCGAGCAAAGCGGTGAGGCCGGTGCCGAGACCATAGCCGGTGCCGCCGACCACGAATGCCTGCAAGAACACCATTTCAGCCAGCAGCACATTACTCGCGCCCATCGCCTTGAGCGCCGCGAGGTGACGGATGTTCTCGTGCACGAAAAGGTAAAAGGTCTGTCCGGCGATCGCGATGCCGACGATCACACCGAGCAGCACGACAGTGCCGAACGACACCGGAATGCCCGTGTATTTGATATACCACGACATCGTTTGTCCGGAGAACTCGTCGCTCGTGTAGGCGCCCAATCCCGTGGTTTTCCGGATCCGTTGCACGACTTCTTCGCTGCTCGCGCCCTCCCGCGGCTTCGCGAGGATGAAGGCGAGCTGCTTGCGTTGCTGCGGCACGTATTCGAGCGCGCGATCGTACGTGGTATAAATGTAGGGCTGCCCCATGAAGCTCTGCTCGAGCTGACAAATGCCAACGACACGCGCTTCCTTGTCATTGATCTCGAAGACGTCCCCCACATTCAACTCGAGTCCCTTCTGCTTGAACTTCTTGCGGGCCACCTGGTCGACAATCACCGCGTTCGGCAGCCGCAGGTCCTCCGCCCGACCTTCGATCATTCGAGAGGGCCGCCCCACGAGAGTCGCAGCGTCCAAGCCAGTCAGCTGCACCGCTTGAAAGGACCCATTCGGCAGACGGGTCTGGATGATTCCCCAATAGAGCGGGACCGCCCAATCGACCCCCTCGACACTGCGCACGCGGTTCACTTCCACATCACGTAGCGCCACGATTTCATTCACCTGCTCCACCCGCGCATCGCATACCCAGATCGGCACATCGATGTTGCGGATTGTCGCCGTCGTCCACCGCATCAGTCCGCAGAAAACGCCCGACTGCTGAGTCATCAAGAGCGCGCAAACGGTGAGCCCGCCGACGAGCATGATGAACTTCGCCACATCGCCATAGAGCATCTTGAGCGCTAACCGGAACATGAACGCGGAAACGTGTGCGGCAGGGAATACGCGCGGTCAAGTGGGGCGGATGTTTCAAATAGTTCGCGGGGATTGAGTTATTTTACCACGGAGATCACGGAGCATACGGAGAGGGGCTCAGGCCTGTGTCCGTGAACTCCATGCTTCCATCCGCACAAAGGCACGCAGCGCGCGGTGGAACGTCTGACCAATCTGCGAGCGCGCTTGCGAGAGGAGCATGGGCCTCCGGCCCGTAACGGGAAAGCCGCCCAGGCACCGTGCACGTAATTTCGGGATACCCCAGACTGAGGGCGCATTGGTTCGCTGACGCAGAGCCGAAGGTCGAACCGGGCAATTCGCTCTACTCAATTTGCGATCATCCCAGTGACGGGCCGGAGGCCCATGCTCCCTTGGGTGCTCCGTGGTTAAACCCGCGTGGAAGTGCGCTGACGGTGACTTTTCCCTTGCCGCTCCACGGAACCCGGCGAAAAGAGCCCCCGCTTTTTGAAAACCGTTCTCGAAGTCATTACGGCGACGACTGATTACTTCGCCAAATCCGGGGTGGAGAGTCCCCGGCTCAATATCGAGCACCTGCTCGCGCACGCGCTTGGGAAGAAGCGGATGGACCTTTACCTCGAGTTCGATCGTCCGCTCAGCGAAAAGGAGTTGGCCCCGCTGCGCGACCTCGTGAAACGCCGCGCCGGTGGCGAACCCCTGCAATACCTGCTGGGGACCGCGGAGTTTCTCGATCACACCCTGCTTTGCGACAAGCGCGCCCTCATTCCGCGCCCCGAGACGGAGCAGCTCTGCGAAATCCTCATCGCCGAGGCGAAGAGCGAGAACTGCACGTGGAAGACGGGACGGATTGTCGACGTCGGAACCGGCAGCGGCTGCATCGCCCTCGCGCTGGCTGCGGCCCTGCCCGAGGCGACCGTCATCGGCGTCGATATTTCACCGGACGCCCTTTCGCTCGCTCGCGAAAATGCAGCGCGAGTGGGGCTCGCCGAGAAGGTTTGCTTCGTGGAAAGCGACCTGTTGGAGAAAATTGATGGGCCGATTTCCCTGCTCGTCGCCAACCTGCCCTACATTCCAAGTGCTGATATTCCAGGACTTCAGCGCGAGGTCCTGCGGGAACCGCACAACGCGCTCGATGGCGGCGATGACGGGCTTGTGATCGCGCGTCGCCTGCTGGCGCAAGCAGGCGAGAAACTTGCGGCCGGGGGACGCCTGGCTCTCGAACTTCACTTTGATCACCCAAGCAAGCTCGCCCCGGAGCTGGCCCACTTTAATTTCCGCGACACGACTATCGTGAAAGATTACAGCGGGCATGAGCGTTTCGTGATCACGACACATGGATAAGATACTTGTACACGGCGGGCATCGACTGAAGGGAAGCGTCCGGATTAGCGGCAGCAAAAACAGCGCGTTGCCCATTCTCGCTGCGACTCTGCTCACGAAAGAGCCCTGCACCATTTCGAACGTCCCGGACCTCTCGGACATCAATTACATGCTCCAGATCCTGAGCCACCTCGGCGCGGATGTGGAGCGCGCCAGCGGGACGGTGCGTGTGCACGCGGAGAAGATCAAAACCGAGGCGCCCTACGAGATCGTCCGCAAGATGCGAGCGAGCGTCTGCGTGCTCGGTCCATTGCTCGGACGCGAAAAGGAAGCGACGGTCTCGCTGCCGGGCGGGTGCGTCATCGGGGACCGGCCGATCGATTTGCACCTGAAGGGGTTTGAAGCGCTCGGCGCGATGAACCGCATCGAGCACGGCAACGTGAAGGTTTTCGCCGGTGAACTGCATGGGGCATCGATGAAGCTTGCCGGCAAACTCGGGCCCACGGTGCTCGGCACGGATAACGTGATGATGGCCGCCGTTCTCGCCGAAGGCGTCACCGTCATCGAATGCGCGGCCGCGGAGCCGGAGGTGGTGGATCTCGCGAATTTCCTCAACAAGATGGGAGCGAAAGTCGAAGGCGCCGGAACGAAACGCATCGTGATCGAGGGAGTTAAGGAGCTGCATGGCGCTGAGCATTCCGTGATCCCTGATCGCATCGAAACCGGCACCTACCTGGTGGCGGGCGCGATCATGGGCGACGACGTCCTACTGAAACGCGCAGCTCCAGAGCACCTCTCCTTCGTCATCGACCAGATGAAAGCCGCCGGCGTCCGCATCGAGACAGGTGAAGACTTCATCCGTGTCCAGGGCAATGGAGCCCTCAAGCCGCTCGAGCTTACCACGGAGCCCTACCCTGGTTTTCCAACGGACATGCAGGCGCAAATGTGCGCGCTGCTCACGAAGGCCAACGGCAAGAGCGTGATCTCCGAAACGGTTTTCCCGCAGCGCTTCATGCACGTCAGCGAACTCAAGCGGATGGGCGCCGATATTTTGCTCGATGGCAGCGCGGCGGTGATCACTGGCGTGGAAAAAATCTCAGGCGCCCCCGTCATGGCGAGCGACTTGCGGGCCAGCGCTGCCCTCGTGCTCGCGGGTCTCCGCGCGGACGGCGTTACCGAGGTGAACCGCGTTTATCACATCGATCGGGGCTATGAATCGATCGATCACAAGCTGAACGAAGTCGGCGCGCGGATCGAGCGAGTGAAAGCGTGAGTGGAGGGAAACACTAAAGTCTAAACACTAAACACCAACGCCCACCGTGGCGCGGTCGTTTTTAGTGTTTAGCTTAAGTGTTTGGTGTTTGGTGTTTGGTGTTTGGTGTTTGGTGCTTCGAGTCTTCCCCCTTCCCTATCATCTTGCGTGGTCGGGGCCGCCATGCTGTCCTGCGCGGCTTTTCCTCACCACATGTCGCCTGCTGTTATCCGTACCGAAGCTTTCGCCCGCGCTGGGCTCGTGGGAAATCCTTCAGACGGGTACTTCGGCAAGACGATTTCCTTCATCATCCGCAATTACTCGGCGCGCATCGAACTGACCGAGGCGAAGAAGATCGAGATCGTCCCGAATGAGCGCGATCATTCGACCTTCGGCAGCCTGCAGGAACTCGTCGCGGATGTCGGCCTCTACGGCTACTACGGCGGGATTCGCCTGCTCAAGGCGACGGCCAAGCGGTTCTTCGATGTTTGCCGCGAGCGCGAAATCAAAGTTCACGAGCGCTGTTTTCGCCTGAAGTACCACAGCACCATCCCGGCGCGCGTCGGCATGGCGGGCTCCAGCGCGATCATCACGGCGTGCCTGCGGGCGCTGATGAAGTTTTACAACGTTACCGAGGAGCAGCTCAGCAAACCGCGGATTCCGAATCTCATCCTCTCGGTCGAGAACGACGAGCTCGGCATTCCTGCGGGCCTGCAGGATCGCGTCATCCAGGTTTACGAAGGCGCGGTCTTCATGGACTTCGACGAAGCCCATATGGCGAAGGAAAAGCACGGTCGATACGAGGAGATTGACCCAAAGCTCCTTCCGCCGCTTTACGTGGCTTACCAAGCGAAGTTCGGCGAAGGCACCGAGGTGCCGCACAACGATCTCCGCAAGCGCTGGGTCGCCGGTGACAAAGAGGTCCACGACGCGATGAAGCAATGGGCATCTCTCGCGCAGCAAACCCGTGATCTGCTCGTGGCCGGCAAAAAGCAGGAAATCGCGCCGCTGCTGAACGCAAACTTCGATCTTCGCCGGAAGATCCTGGGCGACAAGATCAGTCCCGACCACGTCCGCATGGTGGAAACCGCCCGCAAAGCCGGCTGCAGCGCCAAGTTCACCGGCAGCGGCGGCGCCATTGTCGGCACCTATGAAAACGAGCGGATGTTCGAGCGCCTCGTGGAGGCCATGCGTCCGCTGGGCGTGACGGTTTGCAAGCCGCAGATCCTCCCGCGGGGGAAGGCGGCTTGAGGCAGGCGTCGAAAAGTGGAGTTTGGTCAACCGTGGACGCCAATGCCTCGTTCGCCGGCCAAATTTGCGATGACGGGGAATCGTCGCAAGCACGCTCGCGCCGTAGCCCGGCTCGCCAGAGCGGGGACGGAGCCGCCATTCAATATAGCCTGCTGAACTGGAGCAGACTCACGCGCGAGTCGTATTTGCGAGTGGCAACCGGAAACAGCTCTGGCGAGCTATGCTACGGCGCAAGCGTGCTTGCCGACCGGTCAGCAAATATCGGCGCCGACCATTGCCGCATTCTGACCTCCGACTTCGACCTCCCACCTCTGACTTCTCGCACCCAATGACCTCCGTCCGCAAAGCCGTCATCCCCGCCGCAGGCTACGGCACCCGCTTTTTGCCGATCAGCAAAGCGGTGCCGAAGGAGATGCTTCCGATCGTCGACAAGCCGGTCATTCAGTATGTCGTCGAAGAAGCCGTCGCGAGCGGCATCACGGATATCCTGATCATCATCGGCCGCAGCAAGCGGTCGATCGAAGAGCACTTCTTTCCCAATCCCGAGCTCGAGGATGAACTCGAAGCCAAAGGGAAAGCCGAGGCGCTCGCCGCAGTCCAGGCCGTCAGCCGGCTCGCCCGCGTGCATTTCGTCTGGCAGCATCGCATGGGCGGTCTCGGCGATGCCGTGCGCTACGCAAAAGATCATGTCGGGCAGGAGCCTTTTGCCCTGCTCATGGGCGACACGATCGTGGAACCCGCCCCGGGCGCAGCGCCGGTGACCCGTCAGCTTTGCGATGTGTGGGAAAAGCACGGCGGCAGCGCGATTGCCGTGGAGGAGGTGCCGCTCGAACGCGTGAGCCGCTACGGAATTATCGCCGGCGATGAAGTTGCGCCGGGCCTCGTTCGCGCCACGAGCCTGGTCGAAAAGCCGATACCCCAGGAGGCTCTCAGCCGCCTCGCCGTCACCAGCCGCTACGTCCTTTCACCCGCCGTTTTTGCCCTTCTGGAGAAGACACCACCCGGCAAGAATGGGGAGCTGCAAATTACCGACGCCCTCGCGCAACTCGCCAAGCAGGAAGCGGTCTACGCCTGGCGATACGGCGGCCGCCGGTTCGATGTGGGTGACAAGCTGGGATTTTTGAAGACCAACCTCGAGTTTGCGCTGCGGGACCCATCCGTTGCCAGTGACCTGAAGGCTTATCTTCACACGGTCTTGGGCAGCTGACATTGCCTGGAAGACGGGAAATTGAACCGCGGGGGGCGCGGCGATCGCGGCGGACTCAAAAGGCAAGCTAGGTCTGGGCGGAGGTGGCGGGCGCGATGAACGGCGCTTACAACAGAGCGGTCGATGGTCTCAGCGTGACAGAAAATGACCTCCACCCGACGGTCCGTGGTCTCAACGTGAAAGAAAATGACCTCAACCCGACGGTCCGTGGTCCCAACGTGAAAGAAAATGACCTCAGCCCGACGGTCCGTGGTCCCAACGTGAAAGAAAATGACCTCAATCCGACGGTCCGTGGTCCCAACGTGAAAGAAAATGACCTCAACCCGACGGTCCGCGGTCCCAACGTGAAAGAAAATGACCT
>CBHXZU010000232.1:0-8453 GCA_966125105.1 uncultured Prosthecobacter sp. | reverse complement strand
TGCCAGGTCTTCGGATACTTCGACTTGAGATCCTGCAGCGCGCGGTATTCCGCTTCGTCGATCGTCCCGTTGCCGTCCTTATCGACCGGCGCGAAAAGCCATTCCCAGCCGGACTTTCCCGCATTCCATTCCTCGCGTGAAATAAGGCCGTCTTTATCGCCGTCGCATTCCTCAAGAAGCGACTTGAACGCAAGCGGAGCCGAGCCGGAGCCTGACGTTGACGTTGCGGTCTGCGCCGGACGATCCCAAACCAGCTTCTGTCCCGCGGTCTCGAGCGCTTGGCGATAGACTGCCGCGTCGATCCCTTGCACTGACTTGCCTTCGTTCAACGCGTGGGAGGCGGCAATGCCGGCCGATTCGCCACAGATCATGAAGACCGGCTCCATGCGCGCCGAGGCATAGCCGAGGTGCGACGCAGAGAAGCACACCGGCACCAGCAGGTTCGTGCACTGCTCAGCCTTTGGCGTGATCGCGCGATAGGGAATCGAATAGGGAGTATTCGTCGGGCCATTCGAGCCGCCGACAAACATTTTGCCTTCCAAGCCGACCCAGGTCTTTCCATCCCCCTCATAGCAGACACGCCGCGCCGGATAGGTATCGATGCCGTATTGCGCGAGGCCGATCGGATCGTCGATGACGGTCCGATTGTAGACGTCGTTCGCCGTGATCATGTAGCGGCCTTCCATGCGGCGTGCGACGCGGACGTAGAGCTGATGAGGCCAGCCGCCGGTCTCCTGGTGAAAGCGTGGGTCGAGCCCGATCGCCGCGGTCTTCTTGCGAAACTCCTCCGGCACACGCGAATCCGTGCTGAAGAACGTGTGCAGCCCGCGCAGGTAGTTCTGGTGCTCCTTCCACACGCGCGCCTTCGCGGCGTAATCGCCGCCGGCGTAGAGGTGGCTGATGCCGACGGGCGACATGGAAAAAAGCGAGTCGCGGTGGTAGTTCCATTCCGCGGAGTTCATCCAGCCGGGGAAGATTCGGCTGAGCCGGTCGAACAGCTGCGAGCGATCCGGGATCGTCGACACGAGGTAAGCGACGTAACGCCCGATGAGTTCGTAGTCGGCGGCGTTGTATCCGGGAGGCGGAGTGATCGGGATGCGCGTCGCGGAATCCGCAGAGGTGTAATAGCGGTAGTTGTAGGCCTGTGTGTAACCGTCACCCGAACCGAGCGGCTGATCGCCCGCCGGCTCAACGCCTTTGAGCAAACCGCTCTCCGGCTTTCCCGGCACGACGAACGGATCGATCGGCGCTTCCTCCATTGGAACCTGCCGGCCGGCGCGCTCTTCGCCAAACTCTGCAGCGGGTTCGCGTCCGACGCGAAAAGAAACGCCTGCCGAAGCTAACAGGTCACCTTCGTAGCTGGCATCGATGTAGATCTTCGCATGCACGCGCAGGCTCCCGCGCGTCTTCGGTTCTGCGACTGGGCAGCCGAGCGAGTCGAATGGCGCGAGATCGAAGACCGCCCTGCGAATACTCGCGGCATCTTTTTCGCAAGTAACGATGCGGTGCTCGTAATGCACCGGAATGGAGCGGTCGCGGAGGAGCTTGAGGAAATCTTCGCGAATGGCGACGAGGTCGGCGCGCCCCAGCGAGGGCCGCGCGAGGCGTCCATTTTGATCCCACTCGGGAGAACCGAGCGTTTTGAGCAACTGGCGGGTCATGCCGCCCGTTGCCCCGAAGTTTGGGCAATCCTGCATCGGCTTGAGACCGGCCCCGAGCATCCCGCCGACCCAACGGCTCGGCTCGACGACAACCACTGACCGCCCTTCGCGCTGCACGGCGATCGCCGCGAGAATGCCGCCCGGTGTTGCCCCGTAAACGCAAACATCGGCAGCGACTGTTTGCGGCACCGACGTGGGGGTTTCAGCTGCGGCAGGAACTGCCGCGAGCGCCATCAGGAGCAGAGAGCGGCACGCGAAAATAGGAGAGGACATGCAACTGCGCGCCTTATCCACCGACGGGTTGAATGGCGAGCGGAACCAGCGCGCCAACGGTTGGCTCGTGCTGGTTCTTTTAAGGCCATTTCCTTTCGTCGCGCAGAGGGACCCCGCGGATGAGCGGTCAATCGTCCTCCTTCAGTTCGGGAGAATCGGCGTCCCGGTCCCAATCGATGTCTGGCAATTGGGCGAGTTCCTCCACGTAGTCCGCGTAGCTGTAACCGTCGCCGCGCTTCGTGTGCCAGATGTAGAAGGAGAGGATGGTCGCCAGGAGTTCGCGCGTGTCTTCCTCGCTGTATCCTTCATCGAGCAACCGTTGGTAATGGTGCCGGACTTCGGGTGTTTCCGGCGACGCGAGTTGCTCATCGAGCGCCTGAAGCATCGCGGCGCGCCTGCGTTTTTGATCGGCCGATAATTTGCGTTTCACGGAGATGGCGGCAGTTTCCGAGTTCGAGGACTCCACTCTCGCCAAGGATAGAATGTGTCTCCGAATACGAAATGTCCACGCGGACGAGCTGCGACCCATTGAGGCGCCCGCCGTTCGCAGGCGGCTTACGACTGCTTCGCCCCGAAGCTTCGGAGGGTATCGATCGCGCCTTGGTTGCCGCTTTCCAAGGCTACCGCGAGCGGCGTGAGGCCGTTTCGATGTCTTCGGTCGTCGAGGTTGGCGCCGGCGTGGATCAACAGCTCAAGCGCCTTCGAATACTCGATCTCTTTTCCTTTTCCTCGCTCGGACCCGCCCCACGCCGCGGCGTGCAGGGCATCCAGCGAATCGGCGCTGGCCCCGTGCTCGAGCAGAAACTGAATCATTTTCACCCGCGCGTTGTTTGCTGCCCAGGACAACACGGAACGGAACCACCGCGCGCTCGATGCATTTACGTTGGCTCCGCGGTCCACGAGTCGTTTGGCAAGATCCAGCCTCCCGTCATTCGCGGCGTAGTGCAGAGCTGTGCTCCCCGCGACGAAAGGCTCGTCGTTCGTGTCAGACGCCGGCCATTCGAGCAGCGCAATCTCCGGATGAAGTTCCAGGATCGCGATCGCTTCGGCTTCACGCCGGGTGTCGTGCTTCGTCGCGAGCACTCGGTAAAACGGTGTGTCTTCGGCGAACCGCATGCTGTAGCGAAGAGCATCGTCAGGCTTCGCCGGGGCCTTCAAGGCCGAACTGCATGGCTCAGGTCGCCGAACGTTCCCTGATCCAGTGGGAGCGCACCCTCGCTATTTCAGCGCGGCAGCCATTTCGAGCAATCGCTCGAGAATCTTCGTGGACGCATCCACCTCGAGCCGGTTGGTGCCGAGCCACGTTTCATAACCGCCGAGTCTGTGGTGTTCAGGCGTGGGGATATAGCCGTAGTAGCCGTTATTGAGCGAAATGATGCAGGCTGGCTTCGAAAGTGCGCGTTGCTTGAAGGCGAGGCCTGTTTCGACGAAGACTTCTCCCGGCACGCCGCCGAAAATCGCGTCTCCCACGCGGATGACTTGCAGGTTCAGATGTGCGGTGGCTGGGGATTCTGCCACGTGAACGACACGGTCCGCGTAGATTTCCTCGAGCGACAGCGCCGCGCCTTCGCTCGGTTTCGCAAGGACCTCCTTGGCGCGCGCGAGTTGTTCCGGAGTCGGGTGCCGCATCGCTACCTCGAGCTGGCCGAGCTTCGCGGCGAGCGGAACCTCATCCTTCCACGAAATCTTCTCATACGCGGCCTGGGTCGCTGCCGCGACGCGATTAGCGACGTCGCGCATCTTCTCATACGGCGCTTGTTTCTCTGCCGGTTTGCTGAAGTCGATATTGTTGATGTTGCCGCTCGTGCCGTTTGCCAGCATCGCGACAGAGGGCGGAGACTGATCGGCGCCGAGCAACTGCTGCATGCGCTCGCAAAAGACTCCGTAGTAGTCAGCGGAGATGTCCGCGCCTTTCACGCCGCCGACGTAGTGCAGCGAATACACCGCGAGCATGCCGATGGGTTTTCCATCCGGCGTCCGCGCCGCAAGCAACACGATCTCGGGATCGGTCGGGCCGGCGGGACGATCCAGATCCTTGCTCGCGCGCGGCGGATTCATCTTCACCAGGTCGGTCGTCTCGCCGAATGGGTTCTTCGGCATCGTGCCGGGTTTCATGTACCAGCGGCGGTTAAACACCTCGCGTGGCTCCGAGCCAGTGCTCCAGCCGACCTGCGCCGGCTCCAGTTGATTTTCCGCCCGCCGCACTCCATCCGCGATCCTTCGAGCCACGAAACGCTGGTATTCGTCGAGTTCCGGTTTTGCCGCAAAGCGATCGGAGCCAAGCGCACTGCCCGCAGAGTGCGTGTGCGTGCAGGAGATGAATACGTTTGCCGCTGGAACTTTCGAATCAGCGGCGACCAATCGGCGTGCTTCGTCGAAAACGGCCGCATGCGCGCCGAGCAGATCGCAAACGACAAATGCCACGCGCGTTTCGCCCGATTCGAGCACCAGGCAGCGCGCATGCAATTCGTCATGGATATGCGTGGCGGGGAAGGGACGGAAGCCGCCGACGATTGGAATGCCGAGCGGAGGTGTGATGTTCGAAGTGGCGGCGCCTGCCCGCAGTTTTGCCGTTTGTGCGCAAAGCGTTGCACAGGTGCAGAGGAGCAGGACGAGGAGAAGAATTGAGGCGCGCTTCATCGTGCTGAGAGGTTTGCGAGTGAATACACCGGCGCCGCGAAGGATTAGCGCAAAAAAGTGCGGCCCCCCGGTGACGATTGTCACCAGAGGGCCGCTGTTCCCCCCAGAACGAGGATTACCTTAGCGGTGACTGCCGAGGTGGCAAGTGTGGCATTCACACAAAGCTGTTATCCGTCGCCGCGCATTCCCGTCATAACGCCGTGTGTGCTTGCGCGTGGCACGTTCCTCTCAAGTTCCGCCTTGGGTTCTGCTCGTTCGCGGGTGCTCACTGCGACCCTTCCCGCCATGACCTTCGCAACTGCGCTCCTTCTTCCGGCCTGTCTGGTCGCATCCATCGTTTCAGCGGCGGATGTCCATGTGAAGAACCCTGACGAGTTCAGGAGAGCCATCAGCACCGCGAAACCTGGCGATCGCATTCTGGTTGCATCCGGTGAGTACGGCGGCGGCTTTTCTTCCACGAGCTTACGAGGCCAGGCTGGACAGCCGATCGTCATCGCTGCCGCCGACCCCAAAAATCCGCCTGCCTTCAGCAATGCGCGCGTCGGCATCTACCTTTCCAACCCTGCGCACGTGCAGTTGGAAAATCTCGTGTTCGCGAAAATCTCCGGCAACGGCCTGAACATCGACAACGGCGGGGACGTGACGAACGACACCGCCAGTCACATCGTTCTGAAGGGACTTCGTGTTTCCGATATCGGCAACCGGGGAAATGAAGACGGTATCAAGCTTTCCGGCCTGAACGATTTCCGGGTCGAAGGCTGCACTGTGGAGCGATGGGGAAGGGGCGGGGGCTCGGCAATCGACATGGTTGGCTGTCATCGCGGGGTGATCGACGGCTGCACCTTCCGTCATTCGGGAGCGGAGTTTTCCAACGGGGTGCAATGCAAGGGCGCCAGCGCTTCGATCACGATCCAGCGCTGTGTCTTCGAAAACGCGGGCGGGCGAGCGATCAACGTCGGCGGCAACACCGGGACGCCGTATTTTCGTCCAGCCCTCAAGCCCGAGGGAGGCAACGTCGAGGCACGCGAGATCCGCGTGGAGGGAAATCGCTTCACCGGACACACCGCCGCGATCGTCTTCGCCTCCGCTGATGCGTGCGCTGCCCGCTTCAATACGATTGAGCGTCCGGCACGATGGGCGTTCCGCATTCTGCAGGAAAACAACGCTCCCGGGTTCCTGCCATGTCGCAATGGGGAGGTGAGCGACAATGTGATCATTTTCGAATCCGCCCGCTGGTCCGAGGGAGGCGTAAATGTGGGCGCCGGCGCCGCTGCGAATACATTCAAGTTCGCGCGGAACTGGTGGTCTTGCGCAGACCGCCCCGAGAACAGCCGCCCGAAGCTGCCGTCGCCGGAAGAAGCGGGCGTCTACGGACAGGATCCCGCCGAGGCCAAAGGAAAAGCAGGCGCCGATGCGTGGAAAGAAGCTCCTGCTTCTCGTTAACCCGGCCTAAAGCTTTACACCGGCCGCCCGGAAATCCTCAGGAATCGGCGCGACACAATCGATCCTATTGCCAGTCCGCGGGTGCGAGAACCCGAGTTTCCACGCATGCAGCATCTGGCGCGCAAAGCCAGCTGGCTTTCCGTAGACGTTGTCGCCGAGCAGCGGATGGCCGAGGTGCTTGAGATGCACGCGGATCTGGTGCGTGCGTCCCGTGTAGAGCGTGCATTCCACCAGGGTCCCGGCAGGCACTTCCGCCAATACGCGCCAGCCGGTCCGCGCCTCGCGGCCTTCGCCTTCGCGAACGACAGCCATCTTCTGCCGATGCACGCGATGTCTCCCGATCGGCGCGTCGACGATTCCCTCACGCCGCGGGAATTTCCCGGCCGCAATCGCCAGGTAGATCTTCGTCACTTCGCGTCCCGCGAACTGTTCGGTCAGCGC
This sequence comes from uncultured Prosthecobacter sp., assembly GCA_966125105.1. GTDB lineage: Bacteria > Verrucomicrobiota > Verrucomicrobiia > Chthoniobacterales > Chthoniobacteraceae > SXWH01. The sequence goes on along the minus strand of CBHXZU010000232.1, from coordinate 1,995 downwards.
CTGGTGCGCGACATCGTTCTTCGCCGCAACGAGGCAGCCGCTGGTTTCCTTGTCGAGCCGGTGCACGATCCCCGGACGCTCGACGCCCCCGATGCCGCTCAACTCATCGCAGTGATGCAGCAGCGCGTTCACTATGGTGCCCGTCATGTTCCCCACGGCTGGATGCACCACGAGGCCCGGGGGCTTGTTGATCACGATGACGTCCCCGTCTTCGTAAAGCACATCCAATGCGATGTCTTCCGCCTCCGTCGCGTTGGCGGGAATGACCGGCGGCTCGTCGAACGTGATCGTCTCCCCGGCGCGCAGCTTGTGGCTGGCGCGGGTAGGCGCGCCGTCGAGCAGGATATGGCCGTCCTTGATCAGCGCCTGCAGTCGCGAGCGCGAGAGTCGCGGGACCGTTTCCGCCATGAAATGGTCCAGCCGCATGCCACCTTGCTCAACGCGAAAGCTTTCCATGCGCTGTTAATCGCCCGCTTCCGGCTGCCAGGGAACGTAATTCGACACGAATTGCTTCCGGAAAGTCGCGAACGTCCCGGCTTCCAGGTGCACGCGCACGCGTGCCATGAGGTGCAGGTAGAAGTGCAGGTTGTGGATCGTCACCAGCCGCAGACCGAGGATCTCGTTCGCCTTGATCAAGTGCCGCAAGTAGCCGCGCATGAAGTTCTGGCAGCAATAGCACTCGCACCCTTCCTCGATTGGACGCTGATCCATCGCGAATTCCGCGTTCTTCAAATTGAGCGTCCCCGTCTCGGTAAATGCGGTGCCGTTACGGGCGATGCGCGTCGGCAGGACGCAGTCGAACATATCCACGCCGCGCGCCACCATTTCCAGCATTTGCGGAGGCGTTCCGAGCCCCATCGCGTAGCGCGCCTTGTCCGCGGGCAGATAGGGTTCCGCGCTTTCCACGGCCGCCATCATCTCCGGCTCCGGCTCGCCCACGCTCACGCCGCCGATCGCGTAGCCATCGAAGCCGATCTGCACGAGCGCCTCCGCGCTTTCGCGGCGCAGATCCGCATAGCTGCTGCCCTGCACGATCCCGAACTTCAAGCCGGGGGTTTCCACCTCCTTGCACATCTTTGCCCAGCGCAGCGTCAGCGCGAGGCTCTTCGCCGCATAGTCGCGCTCGCACGGGTAGGGGGGGCATTCATCAAAGAGCATGCAGATATCGCTGCCCAGCGTCGCCTGGATCTGCATCGCCTCGCGCGGACCGAGAAACATCGGCGCGCCGTCGAGATGGCTCTGAAAATGAACGCCTTCCGGCGTGATCTTGCGCAGCCGCGCCAGCGAGAACACCTGGAAACCGCCGCTGTCCGTGAGGATCGGCCCGTCCCAGCCCATGAAGCGGTGCAGCCCGCCGAAGTGCTTCATCACCTCCATGCCCGGTCGCACAAACAAGTGGTAGGTGTTTCCGAGGATGATCTGCGCGTGAAGCTGGCGAAGTTCCACCGGCGAAACCGCTTTCACCGTTGCCTGTGTTCCCACCGGCATGAACACCGGCGTCTCAATCACGCCATGACGCGTGACCAGCCGCCCGCGACGGGCGCGGCTATCCGGGTCGGTGCCGAGCAAAGTAAACATCCGTCAGGATTGGCGGACGAACCGCGCAGGTGGGAAGAAGAAAGTCATGGGTCGGCCCGATGGTTCGCGCGCTCGCCAAACGTCGCGTCTCAGTGTCGTGGTGTTGCTCAAGTGTACACTTTTGACACCCCTTCCGGACCGTTCTCCAGAGACGGCGGGGTTTGGCACGCCGATGGCAAATAGAGGCAGTCGCTATGCGTAAGACGACTCTCGTTCTCAGCCCTTCTTCGGCCCATGACGTGCCGCCGCCGCCGCCATCACCGACCAATGAGGCGCTCATCGCTGCCATCGAGCGTGGGGACGGCACTGCTCTCCACGAACTCTATCGCCGCCATGCGGACCTGCTCCGCGGAGTAATCGCCCGGTTCATCGATGACGAGAACGAATGCGAAGACGTTCTTCGCGAAGTTTTTGAGG
>CBHXZU010000231.1:0-8462 GCA_966125105.1 uncultured Prosthecobacter sp. | reverse complement strand
TCGCGACCGCACGCTCGTCTTCCCTGCGCAATTCAAGGGCGCCGACAACATTCCGCATTCCTGTTTCGTCGCCAGCCGGGACGGCGGCGCGACGTGGAATATTTCGCCGGCGGCGATCCCCGGCAAACCGCCCACGAGCGAAGCGCAGATCGCCGAACTCGGCGACGGGGGATTGCTCCTGTCGATGCGCAACGAGTCACGCGCAGGGATTCGCGCCTGGGCGCGATGGGAGTGGAAGAGCGATGTCTTCAACGGCGCATGGAGCGAGCCATGGCTCGCCGTTCCCGACCCGACCTGCATGGCGAGTCTCATCGCCCATCCCGGCGGCGCTCTCCTTTCGAGCAGCCCCAATCATCAGCGCGATCGCGTGGCGATGACCATCCGCGCCAGCCGCGATGACGGCAAAACGTGGACCGACGGCGCCCTGCTCGATCCGCGGCCCTCCGCGTACTCCTGCACGACCGTGCTGAAAGATGGCTCGATCGGCATCCTCTACGAAACCGGCGACCGCAACGCGCGCGAAACACTCACCTTCGCACGATTTCCGCTCGAGTGGGTTCTTGGAAAATGACGACAAATCTTGCCTCCGCCGCGAACCGCGCAGAACTCGCGGAGCTTTACCGCGCGACGTTGCTCGATGACGTGATCCCTTTCTGGCTGCGGCACGGCCTCGACCGCGAGCATGGCGGCATTTTCACCGCGCTCGACCACGACGGCTCGCTGCTCGATTCCGACAAGAGCGTCTGGTTCCAGGGCCGCGCCGGCTGGATGTTCGCGACGCTCTTTAACACGGTCGAGCAGCGCCCGGAATGGCTCGAAGCAGCCCGCTCGTGCGTGGAGTTCTCCCGCGCGCACTGCCATTCGCCCGATGGCAAGATGTGGTTCACGGTCACCCGGAACGGGCAACCGCTGCGCATGCGCCGTTATGCATTCAGCGAAAGCTTCGCCGCGATCGGCTACGCCGCATATGCGAAAGCCACCGGTGACGCGCGCGCGGCGGAAGATGCGGCGGAAGCTTTCGCCACCTTCGCGCGATTCAATTTCGAGCCGGGCGTCATGTCGCCGAAGTTTGAGCCGACCCGTCCTATGAAAGGCATCGGCGGCCACATGATCGGCATCGTCACTGCCCAGGAACTTCGCGCCAATCTCGGCGACATCACCATCTCGGGCCGCTCGTGCACCGAGTGGATCGACGCAAGCGTCACCGAAATTGAGCGCGACTTTCTAAAACCGGAGCACGAAGCGCTCATGGAGACTGTCACGCCCGACGGCGCAATTCTCGATCATCTCGACGGCCGGGTGCTCAACCCCGGCCACGCCATTGAGTGCGCTTGGTTTATCATGCATGAAGGCAGGCTGCGAAATGATCGCCGCCTCATTGCGCTGGGCGCGCAAATTCTCGACTGGATGTGGGCACGCGGCTGGGACGGCGACCACGGCGGACTTTTGTATTTCACCGATCTGCGGGGCCTGCCGGTGCAGGAATACTGGCATGACATGAAGTTTTGGTGGCCGCACTGCGAGGCGATCATTGCCACACTCCTCGCCTGGAAACTCACCGGCGAGCCTCGCTTCGCCTCCATGCACGCCCAAGTCCACGATTGGAGTTTCGCGCACTTTCCCGATCCGAAACACGGCGAATGGTTCGGTTACCTTCATCGGGACGGCACCGTCTCTCAACGCGCCAAGGGCAACATGTTCAAAGGGCCATTCCATTTGCCCCGCGCCCTGTGCCTCTGCGCCAGGGAGCTCGCCGATTCGGAAAGCCCTCCAAGCACCCCGCGTAACATCCCAGCATGAAGCCGGCTGAAGTGCCGCTCTACTGGGAAGCATGCCTCGGAGAGCAGACGCCGATAGCATGCCCCTCTGCATAGGAGCATTCCTGCAAATCACCGGCCGCGCCGCGCGCTCTTTAGCTGATCCGAATAGTGCTGGAGGTTTGCCGCGTTGAGTTTGGTGTCATCGGCGGAGGTCGCGACAACGCCGGTGATCCATAACGAGGGCGATTCTTCTTCGGCGCCCTCCCCGGCGCGGAGCTCCTTTGCGGTTGGATTCGAGATCGTCCACTCGGCGTGAATTACCGTCCCCTTGGGCAACTCCACGGGCTGGGCCAGCGCGTAGCTATCCTGCCAGGTGTATTCCCAATCCTGAATATCCACGAGCGGAACGGGCTTGCCACCGGGTGGCTCCGCCCACGCCCGCGCGGCCCGGCCAAAGCGCAATAGATTCGGGCGCACCTCACGAACTTCAATCGGCGCCGCCAGCGTCACTCGATCGCGAACGACTTCTTCCAGCGCGCCAGCCTCGAGCCGCAGGTCTTCTTTTCCGAGGTAAACCGACGACATGCTGCGCTTCGGCGCGTCCTTCGCAAAATAGAGCCCGATGCGCGTGACATCCATCTCCTGCTCGTCCCTCGGACGATAGCGCACTTGCAGCACGAGGTCAGTGCCCGGCGTGACGGTCATCGCAACGCCCTCATCAAACACCTTCGCGAACCGCCCCGGCACATAACCGGCAATCATCGCCGAAGTGAATAAGCCCGCGCCGCCGAAACGCTGATACCACGCCGCCTCGCCACCCAGTTCCCGCGCGCGCCCGCTGCGATCGAACAACGCATTGGCTTGCAACACGACTTTGCGATTTCCCGGCAAAATCTCGATCCCGCGCAAATGCCGGGTCTCCTTGAATCCCAGCGGAAATACAAAATGCGCGGTCTGCAAATCTCCCTTCGCCGGCACGATGTGAAACCGCGGCATGGTGAAGACGAGATCGGGCTGCCCATTCTGCCAGGTGTCAGCGGGACGCGGCCACGCGGATGGCGCTTCCCCTTCCGGCGCGCCGGCCTCTGCCCAGCGCCGCAGAAGCGCCAGCTCAACTTCCGACAATCGCCGCGCATCTTTGAATGCGCCATGCGTCGGCAACCACGGAGGCATCAGTCCATCGAGCGTGATGCGAGCAATCTTGCCCGCCCGCTCGCGCGCCTCGGCATAGGTATTCAGCGCAAAGGGCGCGAGGCCGCCAGGCGAGTGACAGTCACCGCATTTGTCCCGCAGGAGCGGAGCGACATCGCGACCGAATGTCGGAGGCATATCTTGCGCCGCCAACGTCGCCATTGCTGCAAATGCCAACGCACTCCCAAAGATCCGAATCATGCATCCCGCCCGCAACCTCATTGCTTGATGATCAGCCCGCGAATTTCCGTCATCTCCTCCATGGCATACCGAATCCCCTCGCGACCGAAGCCGCTGTCTTTAATGCCGCCATACGGCATGTTTTCGACGCGGAAGGTCGGCACCTGGTTGACCAGCACTGCGCCGACTTCCAGCTGCTCATGCGCTCGCATCGCAAGCGTAAGATCTCGCGTGAAAATACCGGCCTGTAGCCCGAAGTCCGAGTTATTCACCATGCGCACCGCCTCATCGAAATCCGTGTAGCGCTGCAGGGTGGCCACGGGTGCAAACAGCTCGCAGGAGTTTGCCGCCGCGTCCGCCGGGACATCTTCCAATATCACCGGCCCAAGCATCGCGCCATCGCCCGCGACGTGCAGCGCGAAGCGGGCGCCGGCCGCGACGGCGAGATCAATTTGCGCCCGGACGCGCCTGGCGGCATCAGCCGTGATCATGGGTCCGATGACCGTCGCGCGGTCTCGCGGATTGCCGGCGCGAACCTTCTCCCGGGTGTGCGCGATGAAAGCCTCGCGAAACTCCGCGTAGATCGACTCGTGAACGAAGATTCGCTGCACGCTGATGCAACTCTGTCCTGCATAGCCAAACGCGCCGCTCGCAATCGTCGGGATCGCCGCCCGCCAATCGGCATCTGAATGCACGACAGCCGCGGCATTCCCCCCAAGTTCGAGCACGACCTTCTTCTTCCCCGCCTGCGCTTTCAGCGCCCAACCGACCGTCGGGCTGCCCGTGAAACTGATCATGGCAACGCGGTCGTCCGCAACCAACCGGGACACGTGTTCATTTGTGCACGTAACGACGTTTACTTGTCCGCTGGGGACGCCCGCCTCCATCAGCGTTTCGCCGAGCAGGAGCGCGCTGAGCGGACACTTCATCGCGGGCTTGATCACGATGCAGTTATTCGTGGCGATCGCCGGCGCCACTTTATGCGCCACGAGATTCAGCGGAAAATTGAATGGCGTAATTCCGGCAACCACGCCGATCGGAAACCGCCGTGTGATGCCGATATGTCCTTCGCCGGGCGGAAACGCGTCCATATCCAGCACCTCGCCATTTTGCCGGCGCGCTTCTTCCGCCGCGGCCGTAAACGTCATGACCGCGCGAGCCACCTCGGCTTCCGCATAAGTCACCGGCTTGCCCGCCTCGCTCACAATTGTTTCCACAAATTGCGCCTTTCGAGCCTCGATCCCGCGAGCTACAGCTTGCAGCCGCGCTGATCGAATATGCGCCGGCGTCGCCCGAACTTCGTGGAATGCGCGGCGGCTCGACGCCACTGCCGCGTCAAGCGTCGCCGCATCGCCCAAGGGCACCTGCGCAAGCTTCTCTCCGGTGAACGGATCCACCACCGGCAACGACGCGCCGGTCTCGATCCACTCGCCATGCAAAAGCAGTCGCGGAGGCTTCATCGCCTTACTTTCCATCCAGCCGGCGCCCGAATCAAGTGATCCGCCCGCTTTCCAATTGAGGTGTCTCATAGTAAAGCGGCCACAGGTGTCTCCTGGCCCCCATCTCCGACCTCGACAGTCTCTGTTTTGCGAGTCCGAGCCTGGATTGGAATGACTTGCGCGAGCGTTTTTGTGGTCTGCGCGGCTCTTTGCCGGAACTGTGGTCTCTTTTTAGAGAGCTGCGAGTCCGTTTGGAGCACCTGCGAGCGCATTTGCAGGAGTTGCGAGGGCGTTGAGATGAGCTGCGTCTCAGTTTTGGGGGCCTGCGAGTCAGTTTTGCAGGGCTGCGTCTCAGTTTTGGAAGGCTGCGAGTCAATTTTGGTGACCTGCGAGGCAGTTTGGAGCAGCTGCGAGTCCGTTGAGATGACCCGCGAGCGCGTTTCGAAGGGCTGCGACTGTCTGGTGCAAACGGTAAAATGAGCGCTGCGGGTCGAGCGACAGGTCGTCAGAGCCCAGCCTACGCGTAACCTTGACGCCCAATCCCGTAGTCGCCAGCGATTAAGGACGATGCGCGAGCGAATTCGCACATGGCTGATGCGTGCCGGCCTGTTGGAGGCAGCGGTTTTGATCACCCTGCTGATCATTGCCGGAGCAATCTGGGCGTTCGCCGAAGTCGCCGACGAAGTGATCGAGGGCGAGAGTAAGGAATTCGATGAATCGATCCTCCGCGCCTTGCGGCATCCGACCGATCCCAACGAGCCAATCGGTCCCGCGTGGTTGAAAGGCGTCGCGCGAGATTTCACCTCCCTCGGCGGGGTAGCCGTTATCTCGCTCGCCTGCGTCGGGTCCGCCGGCTTCCTGGCCTTGCAAAAGAAGTGGCACTCCGTCCTCCTCGTGATCGTAGCCATCGGCGGCGGAGCGCTGGTCAGCACCGGACTCAAGCAATGGTTCGAGCGGCCCAGGCCGAGCGCGGTCGCCCATTTGGTCGAGGTAAACTCCCTCAGCTTCCCCAGCGGACATTCCATGCTCGCGGCCGTGACCTACCTCACCCTCGGCTCGCTATTAGCCAGGACGACCGCCGATCGCCGCTTGAAAATATACATTCTCACCTTGGCGGTCGTTCTCACCGGCATCATCGGCGTCACACGCATTTATTTAGGCGTGCATTACCCGACGGACGTCCTGGCGGGCTGGTTTGCCGGAACGTCCTGGGCTTTGCTGTGCAGCCTGGTTGCTCGCTGGTTGCAGCGCCGCGGAGCGGTGGAGCCGGAGTCCGCCCCGAAGCCCGCGCGGTAAACATTCCCGCTCGCCCACGTCCCGCGCATCCGGCAACCAAGTGCGCATCCATTCCCATGAAGAAGATCTCCCGAATCCTGCTCCTGGCACTCGGACTCGTGCTTTTGCCGACGTCCTTGCGAGCCGCCGAGCGGATGAATATCCTCTTCCTGCTCGCCGACGATTGGCGTTACGACACGCTGGGCTGCGCGGGCAATCCCATCGTCAAAACGCCGCATCTCGACGCGCTCGCCGCCGATGGCTTCCGCTTCACTCGCGCGTGTGTCACGACCTCAATCTGCGGGGTCAGCCGCGCCTCCCTTCTAACCGGGCAATGGATGTCGCGGCACGGCAATCCCGACTTCAAGATGTTCACCACCCCTTGGGCAGAGACATTCCCAGGACTGCTCCGCAAGAATGGGTACTACGTCGGACATGTCGGCAAGTGGCACAACGGCGTCTTCCCCAAGGATGAGTTCGACTTCGCCCACAGTTACTCCGGCAAACATTGGATCAAGCAACCCAACGGAGAACTCATTCACGTCACGCAGAAAAATGAAAACGACGCGTTGGAGTTCTTGCGTGACCGGCCAAAAGACCGGCCGTTTTGTCTCACCGTAGCCTTCTTCGCCGCGCACGCGGAGGACAACAACCCGAAGCAGTATCTTCCGCAGCCGCAGAGCATGTCGCTTTACGCGGACGTCACGATCCCCACTCCGCCGACCGCGAATCCCGACTCCCTGCACCGGCTCCCTCCATTCCTCCAGGCGGCGGCTAATGAAGGCCGCAAGCGCTGGACGTGGCGCTTCGACACTCCGGAGAAATACCAGGAAATGATGAAGAACTACTACCGGCTCTGCACCGAAGTAGACTCCACGTGCGGCCGAGTGCTCGCGGAGCTCAAGGCGCAGGGCGCGCTCGACAATACGCTCATCATCTTCACCGGCGACAACGGCTACTTCCACGGCGACCGCCAGCTTGCAGATAAATGGTACCCCTACGAAGAAAGCATCCGTGTGCCCCTGATCGCGCGCGATCCGCGAATGCCATCGAATCAGCGCGGAAAGACCAACGACGACTTTGTCCTGAACGTCGACGTTGCGCCCACCATCCTCAGCGCCGCCGGCATTAACCCGCCGACAACGATGCAGGGTCGCGACTTCTCGCCTCTCTACCGGGATTCGTCAAAGCCAACGCCAGCATGGCGCGACGAGTTTTTCTACGAGCACGCGATCATCACGAGCAAGGAACGCATCCCCGCCTCCGAGGCGCTTGTGCGCCGCGACTCCAAGTATCTCCTCTACCCTGACTATAACTATGAGGAGCTTTTCGACCTGAAGAACGATCCGCTGGAACAGAAGAACCTCCTCGCTGATCCCGCGCGCAAAGAACAACTCGCGGAAATGCGGGCACGTTTCGCGGAACTGAAGGCTCAAGCACGGTAACTTCGATGCCGGAGGCATCACAGCTTGTAGCCTGTAGTCACGCGAGGCACGAGCGTGCCCACCGGAAAGGCGATGGAACGTTGCTCCCAGGAGGGGTGCCAGCGCCTTTCCCGATTCGGATGGATAATCGCTCGGAATGACGCTGGCTTCCCTTCAGGAAGCATGCGTGCCTCCTCTTCCCTTTTCGTGCGATCGTCGACAGCCGGTAGGCTGCGCGAAGCGGATTAGTCAGCGCGGCCGAAAGTCTTCCATCTTCGCGACATCAAGGAAGTTCTGCTCCCAGAACATCGGGCTCTCGTAAATACGCCCGCCAAACGAGAGATTCAGCACGGGTTTGTGCATCAGGCATCGGACGATCGGCACTTCCGAACCGACAATCCCCATCTGTTGGCGCTTCCATTCCCGCGTCGTCATCTGTGGCCCGGGAAATGCCTCTTTCACCACGTCGGTGATTGGCGTGGGCGGAAACTCGTAAAGGTATGAGCACCGCAATTTCGGATCGAGCGCTCCAAATGGAGACAGGCGCTCTGTCTTCTTGGTAACCGGGCAGATCAGCGCGTCTTCCGACAGGTATTTCGGCACGAGGTCCGAGACCCAGTTCGGCACCTCCTTGTGATCCTTGCGATAGGCAAGAATCGCCGCGGAGATCTTCTCGAGGTTCTTACAGCATGCGTCGGCGTCAGACTTTTCAGTCGAGGGCTGATAGCTGAACGGATTCGCCGGCGCCGCCTTCGGCGGAGCGGGCTGTTGGGCAAAACTCGCAATCGCGAACAAACCCGCGGCGCAAACGGCGCCGGCGACTGCGACATATGGGAGGGCACTGGTTTTCATGGGATGTAGTGATGAACTTGGTTAAAGGATTAACGGCGCACCGTTCTGAAACTCCTCGCTCCCAGCCGGCGCGCCGTTCTTCTTTCACTTCAGGAAACTAATCGCGGCAGATCCGCGACGGATATCATACGAGCACCGCCGTACGTCGCTTGCAATACCTAATCGGAGCTGCCTGCCATCACTTTGGCAATTCATCCGCGAGCGCAGATTATTCCTCGAGCCGATTGCGCATGTTCACCAGGTCCTTCCGCGCTTCCTTGAATGCAGATTCATTCACCTTGTCCATGGCGGATGGCATCAATCGATCGATGAGAGCGATCCGGCTCTTTATCAGCGCGAGA
>CBHXZU010000230.1:0-8479 GCA_966125105.1 uncultured Prosthecobacter sp. | reverse complement strand
GAACTTTTCGCCGAACACAGCACTCGAGCTGACCTGTAGGAGCCGGGGAGTCCGCTTCCAAAAGATCGTCTCTGGTCGGCTCCTACAGGCAGCTCAGTTTTTACGTTCGGCGACTCCGTAGGCCTTCTCTAATTTCGTCACATGGCGACAGACGATTCCCTAATCCAAGCGATTAACGAGGAAGTCCATCTTTCGGCGTACGATCCACAATGGGCCGCCCAATTCGTCGCAGAGCGGGATCGTCTCTTGAGTCTCCACCCGGCGCGTTTCATCGCCATCGAACACATCGGTAGCACCGCCGTTCCACGACTCGCAGCCAAACCTATTATCGACATGCTTGCCGGAGTGCGCAGCATGGGCGAGGCCGATGCCTTACTGGAGCCTCTCTGTGCGCACGGTTACGAGACCTCGGCGGAGTTCAACGCTACATTGCAAGATCGGCGCTGGCTCATGCGACACGCATTGGGCCGGCGGACACATCATCTCCATCTCGTCATTTTCGGCAGTGAGCCGTGGACTCGTCACTTGCGGTTTCGTGATGTGCTCCGCGCCGATGCCGTGATCGCTGGACTTTACGAGCATCTCAAACAGGATTTGGTCGCACAGTACCGTCAGGACAGGGACGCTTACACCCACGCAAAGACTGCATTCATCGATGAAGTCCTCAAAAGGGTCGCCGAACCCATCCCTGCAGCTGACCCGCGGGAGCCGGGCACTCTGGTCTCCATGGAAAACCCTTCCACGGCTCCGCAGGCAGCTCAGTTCTGAGTCGTGGGGCTGCTTAACAGGCCATGCCTACCTCCCAGAATCTCCGTTTCACAGCGACGGCTCCCGTTGACTCAGAATTCGACCACCCGGCAGGTGCTGCACTCATGCGTCGGCTATCGAGCGAATTGGCTGCGGCTGGATGGAGCACCGAAGAGATGGACAATTGGCGAGATTGCGGTTGGTCGGTCATATGTCGTCGAGCTTCGTCCGAGCTTGAAGTTGCCGTGAGTCAGATTCAGGGCGACGAGTGGATGTTGCAGGTCAGTCCACGCAGAGTGCCCGGAATCATTAGCGGCCTATTCGGCAGCAAGCCATCGGCGACGTCCAGCGAGGTGCATGCATTGGCACTTTCGGTTCATCGCGCACTTTCAGCCGCACAATTTCTTGGCTCGGCACGATGGCGATGGGATGGGTTTCCGGATGAGAATCACTCTACGGCAGAGCCTCAACCGGCCCAACCCAGCACTGCAGCTGACGGCCCGGAGCCGAGGAGGTCCCTCTAAATGGAACCCTTGACGCGGCTCCGGGCCGCAGCTGAGTTTCATCGTTGGGCCTCCGAGAATTTCTCCCGCAATCCGTGAACGAACGAGAGCAATTCCAATCTCAGGTGAAGCTGGCGCTCAAACCCGCCCTCATTGCGGATGGCTTCCGAGCTTCAGGCACTACTTATCGTCGAACTCTCGGTGAGGTTATCCATATCCTCACCATTCAGGGTTCGATTCATGGTGGCCAGTGTTGCGTATGCCTTGGCATCCATCTCACATTTCTCCCGCCAATTGGCTCCTCCGGGACTTGCGACCCGACCAAGATCTCCGAGCCCGAGTGCGAGTTTCGTACGCGACTGACACCACCCGACAAGACGGATTTTTGGTGGAGCTACGGCAACACTGAGCACGAGGCTCGGATATCCGCCGATTCGATTCTCCGTCTCTATCGCGAGATCGGCATTCCGTATTTTCAACGATTCTCCGAATTCCCCGATGACTTTGTTCGCGTCTCGCCCGCGATGCTTGCGAGCGACGCACCATTACCATTTCCAGGTCGGAGTACCGAAGTCCGGCGTGCACTCGCCTTGAGCCGTATCGCTCTTCATACCGGTCGGATCGCGGACGCGCATCAGTTTGCAGAGTTTGGTCTTGCTCACTCCGGACCTGCGGTTGCTCTTAAGAGCGAGTTCAGAAAGATACTCGCGACAAAATGAACACGGAATCGCCCAACCCAGCACTCAAGCTGACATTTGGGAGCCGAGTAGTCTGCCTTGAATGGAACACCTCTGGGCGGCTCCCAAATGCAGCTCAGTTTTTACGTTCGGCTTCCCCATGAAGATGGTCTTTCTCGCGACAGCATGCATCGCCGCTGCCGCAGGCTGCGCGAGCAAAACGCCCGGAAGTTCATCATCCCGGGTTTGTCCAGTTCACCACACCGCCGTCCGGAAGCTTTCGGGCTACGCTGCAGCGCGGTTTGGGTGCCCATCATGGGATTACCTGCGCTTCGTTATAATAAAGGATCCGTGGAGGCGCTACCCCTTCAAAACGCCGGACAACTTCTTTGTTCAAAAGACGCGTGAATCGCCGATCAAGGTGACCGCCAAGATATGTGATCAATGCGACGCATCCTTTGAACAGGATTTAACTGACTATAGGAAGCTTCCGGAACGAACGAAGGAGCGACTCGCCAGCGAATCCCTGGGCAAGGTCGCACGCAAATTCGCCGAACCCAGCGCTGCACACTGACGCCTACAGCGGCGGAGGTTGGAGTGCTTGTCGCGTCTTCTTGCGCTGTAGGCGCAGGTGAGCTTCATTCGTTAGCGCCCACTCCACCCGCAACCCGTGAACCACGCCGCTAGATTCGCACTCATCGCGACTCTAACTTCGGCAGCTTACGCTGACCAAGAGCAGCAACTGCATACTTCGCCCGACGGCGCATTCACGGTTATCAACGTCGGCGACACGGCACAAGCTGACCATCACTTTCAGCTACGCACCCGCGACGGACGAGTTCTCCTTTCATCCGATTCTCGCCCACCACTCGAATCAGGTTCATTTGCCACAGCGATTCTTTGGAGTCCAGATAGTCGCTTTGTCGCCTTCAGCGTCCGCACGAGTGGTCCTTACATCCGCGACACATTCATCTATTCCACGCAGAGCGGCACTCTTCTTCGCCTTCCTACAGCAGACGACGACTACCAGACCACACCAGTTCGATGGCACGACGCCCGCACAGTTATCGTGCAGACCAGCGCACCATTCGGCGGCAAGGCCACTGAGGAGAGCGCGCGGTTATCTTATCGGTATCGTCGCACTATCCGACTCGTGGAGTCTCCACTCCGACACGAAACGCTTTACACCTCGCCTCGCACCCACCCATCCCGATGGCGCTAACCCGGCGCTCCACTCTGACGCCTACAGCGCAGGAGGGTGGAGTGCGTGGCACATTCACTTGCGCTGTAGGCGCAGGTGAGCTTTTGTCTTTCGCAGCAGGCATGAGCGTCCTACCCGAAAATGGCTGGGAGTCTTATTCTTACCAGAGCGACGAGGGACCGGTTATAGTCGGCTTTCATACGGAGGCCACTGCGATCGACAGAGCAAAGTATCCCCACTGCGCTCGCGTTCAGATCACGATCAAAGCCCCAAATCACAACGGAGGCCCCTCACGAGAAGAGGCTGAGATACTCTGGGCAATGGAAGATCGCCTGATTGAGGCGTTGGACGCTCGCCATGTCGCTTGCGTCATGCTGGGGAGACTCACGCACAATGGCATTCGAGAGCTTGTATTTCAGGTAGCGGACTACTCGCCATTTCGTCCACCGGTCGGGCGCTGGATGCAGAATCACGCCAACTACGAAACTGACGTTTCCGAGCACGACGGCTGGGACTTTTTCTTCGAGTCAGTTTGGCCCAGCGAACGGTCTTGGCTTATCATCATGGATCGTCGCGTGATCGATAACTTGATTCGCAACGGTAGCGACCCAAAGAAGCCTCACTCGCTTGAGTTTGTCTTTCGCGGGGATACCGCTCGGCTTGGAGAGTTTCAGACATTACTCGAGACTCGAGGTTATCGCCTGATAGAACTCTCGCCAACGGAACGTCGGTTGGTCATGGCGATAAGCATGCCTTTAGACATCTCTTCTGTGTGCCGGGAGAGCATTTCCCACCGCGACGAGTGCGCCAAACTCGGCATTGAATATGATGGGTGGGGAGCTTCGATTGTGCCATAAGCCATCACCGACCAATGGCAAACAAATCACTGCAGCTGACGGGCGGGAGCCGAAGTGTCTGCTTGGAGTCGCGCACCTTATCGCCGCTTTTTTTATAGGGGGCTACTCTATCTCCCACACCAGCGGCATCATCACCGCTCGCATTGTCACCCATGACCGCCACTCACCGGCCACAAACTCCCGCAAACACAAGCTCGCGCAGCGATTGGTTCAACACGAATGCTTCAGCGAACATCCGCGGGCTTCGCGCTCTTCTTCACTGGAGCATCCACCCGCCGCGGCTGTCGGTGAGCTCGGTCGTCAGGCTGCATTGAGCGCATGACACACGAATGCTCATTTACCTTCTCCTCAATCTCACCGGGCTTGTGTTGTCGTTTGTTTATCTTTGGCGATTCATTCAAGGAATCGTCGCCCGAGATAGGCGGCAATGCATTCTCGCGCTTCTCATTCCGATTCTGTTCTGGGGTTTTATCGCCACGCTCCGCTACCTCGACCATCTTGCCATTGAGAAGTATCAGCGCGAACACGGAGGCGAGCTTCCGCCGTGGTTGTGGTAAATCGCCTAGCCTCTTCTGATGGCATTGCGCGAAGCCGCAATGCCATCCAGCGCTACACCTGACGCCGACAACGGGAGAGGTTGCAGTAGATGGAACATACGGAGCGGAAACGCCCGAGCGTTCTGGAATGAACTTCGGTGACACCACGCTAGAGACACGCCCACAGTCACTGCCGCTCGACATCCGCGCGCTCCGTCCATTCCAACGGTGCACAAAGGCCAATCGTGATTTTCGAATCGCAGCGCAGCACTGGCCCCGCGGCGGCATAATCCGCGCGCCTATTCTGACCAAACAGGCGTCTACCGTTCCTTACGCCGGCAATTCGGGCACATCGAGCCAGCGGCGCTCTTCCCAGCTCTTCAGGCCGATCTCGGCGAGCTGCACGCCCTTCGCGCCTTCGCGGAGATCCCATGGGAACGGCTCGTCGAGCGCGACATGGCGGAGAAAGAGTTCCCACTGGGCTTTGAAGGCGTTCTCGGAGCTCACCCAGTCCGGCACGCGATTCCAGCCTTCCATGTATTTGATCGGCGAATCGATGTCCGGATTCCACGTGCAGCGCGGCGTGGCGCTGGCGTGCTGCACCACGCAGTCGCGCAGGCCCACTACGGCAGAGCCGTGAGTTCCGTCGACTTGCATGGTGAGCAAATCGTCGCGGCGCACGCGGACGGTCCATGAGCTGTTGAACTGCGCCACCACACCGCCCTCCAATTCGAACGTTGCGTAGGCGGAATCATCCGCGGTGCAATCGTAGGGCTTGTTGTTTTCGTCCCAGCGCTTCGGAACGTGCGTGGCGCCGAGGCAGCTCACAGATTTCACTTTGCCGAAGCAGTGATCGAGCACGTAACGCCAGTGGCAGAGCATATCCACGATGATGCCGCCGTCGTCTTCCTTGCGGTAATTCCATGACGGCCGCTGCGGCTTCACGGTGTCGCCTTCAAACACCCAGTAACCGAACTCGCCGCGCACGCTGAGGATCTTCCCGAAGAAGCCCTGGTCGCGGAGCATGCGGAACTTGAGCAGGCCAGGAAGCCACAGTTTGTCCTGCACCACGCCGTGCTTCACGCCGCCCTTCTTTGCGAGCTGGTAGAGCGCGAATGCTTGTTCGGTGCTCACCGCGGTCGGCTTCTCGCAATAGACGTGTTTGCCGGCGGCTACCGCCTTTTCAACGCCTGCGTAGCGGCGACCCGTGGTCTGGGCGTCGAAATAGATGATGTTCTCCGGATCTTTCAGCGCGGCGTCGAGGTCCGTGGTCCACTTTACACCTTGGTCCATCGCCGCGAGTTGCTCGAGCTTCGCGGCGTTGCGTCCGACGAGGGTCGGCTCTGGCATCAGCACGAGATCATCGCTTACTTTCACTCCGCCCTGCTTCCGGATCGCCAGGATCGAGCGGATATAATGCTGGTTCGTGCCCATGCGTCCAGTGACGCCGTTCATGATGATGCCGATGCGCTTGATCATGTAGGTGGATAAAATGCGAGCGCGCGAAGTGCCGCGCGGTTGGGCCGGTGTCGAGGTAGAACCTGAAAAACTGAATTGACGTCGTGACTTTTACAAACGTCAGATCAATGCGCAGGGTTCGGGCCTCCGGCCACGGTGAGGAGCATGGCCCATGTGTCGAGCGAACCGGCTTCGACCGGGATGACCAGCTTGCCGTCCTTCACGTCGCTCGGGAGCACGGTTCCACTCGCGTCGTCCTTGCGCTCCTTGGTGAGGACGAAACGGGCTTCCCATGTCCTGCCGGCGAGCGCGTCGGGTGGACGGAAAGCGAGTTCGTTGATCCCGGCGCCGCGGCGACCACGACGGTCCGCCACGGGTACATGGATAAACAGGATCCGCGAATCTCCGGCGCCGATGCGATAAAGCACACGGTCGGCATTTGAGTCCTTGGCAATCGTGAGCGGCGCGCCGGCAAACGTAGTGCCGAGCAACCGGACGAATCCGGCGAGGTTCTGCGTGTCTCGATCCTTTTCCGGGAGGTTCCAAAAGAGACGCGTCTGCTGGGCCGTGAGGTGATTGCCTGCGACCCAGTCGAGATACAGCGCGAGTTTTTCCAGGAACGTTCCTGTCCCCGCACCCCGGCCGGAGACGCCATATTCCTCCGTGACCCAAAGGCCCTTCACCTTCTCGCCGTATCCCGCCCACAGCTCCTGCAACGCGACAGAATCGTGCACACCGGCGAAGGGATAATTCACGGTGAGGTAATCGACGAGGCTGATCACCTTCCGGCCTTTCAATGAGGGCGCAGTGACTCCCGTGATTTCCTGTTCGAGCACGCGGCGATACCAGTCGCGATTCTCCGGCACGGAGGCTCGCGCGCAGCTCCCGAGGATGATCGGGATGTGCTGCGGGTCGCGGAAGATTTCCTCCGACGCCTTGCGTGTCGCCTCCGCTGCGGGCGCGAAGTAGTTCTCCACGTAAGCGACCGCGTCGGCAGGCAGGTTGCTTCCACGGGGCGCATTCGCTCCGCCGCGTGGCTCGAAGCCGACGGAGCGCTGGTTTGCCACCACGCCAAGACGGCGGTGGTTGATGTCATCGCCCCATTGGAAAAAGACGCGTCCTTCGGCGTCGGGATTCGCGCCGTAAACGAGCTTCATTACGCCCCAGATGTGGTCTTGCTGCAGCGTCGTGATCGTCGTCGGCCAGGGAGCGATGAAAAGCGCCGCGCGATCATTCTCGATGAGCGTCTTCAAGTTTTCATCCAGGCCGCGCGCGTCCTTCCGCTTCCAATCGCGCAAGTCGGCGAGCGACGCCTCCACCGGCTGTTTCGCAAAGGGACCGTCGAAAGTCTTCACATCGCCGGTGTGCCGATCGCGAACGGGGAAGCCGAAGCTGGGGCCGTCGAACTGCCGCACCATCTTCCAAGGTCCTGCGGCAGAATCCACGTGGACGCCGAAGAAGTCGTTCCAATCCCCCTTCAGCGCGACGCCGGGCGCGGCCGCGGTGTCGAGCGAGACCTGCACGCTCGCCTGCCTCACGGCCCGGCCGGCGGCGCGCCTCTCGACACGGTTGACGGGGGCAGGTGGATTCGGGGGCGGGGCCAGCGGCGCGGTGATCGGCACGGTCACCGGCGGAGCGGGAGGAGATCCGGCCTCAGCCGTCATGGGCTCGCAGGCCAGCAGGAGCTCCGTAAACTTCGCCGTCCCTCGTTCCACAAATAGGCTAATGGTTCCCTCCGGCTCGCTGTAGATGATCGGCACTTCCGTCACTGCGCTGCCGCCGCGGAAAATCGACAACTTCTCCGGCTCGAAACGCAGCAGCAGATCGAGCGGCGGCTGAATGTCGCCGAGCGAAGCCAGGGTTTTTCCGCGGCCATTGGTCAGATTCCCCGTGGCCCTCTCCACACTGAGGCGCAGCGTCTCGCCCTTCGCGTCGCGGATGCCAGGGACCCAAAGTCCGGCTTTGGCGCTATCCCCTTCGATGCCGATCTTGATCGAGATCCAGCGCCCTTGGAGACGCACTCCTCGCGCTGCGCTTACTTCGGCGAGCGTCTCACCCGCCTGCGCGGAAGCGGCTCCTCCGCCGAGTATCCACTCCCCGGTTTGAGTCTGCCATTCCCCCTTTTCCTCCAGCAAGTTTCGCGGTCCTGTCGCCCGTCGCGGAGGTTGCTCGGCGAGCGCATCGACTGCCTGCCAGCACGAGAGACAAAGCAAAGTCACGGCCATGCGGCCGACATGGAAGAGGTTCATCAGGTCAGCGGCAAACTACGGGACTGCAGCAATTGAGCAAGCAGGGCTCAACTGCCGGCGATCCATACGCGAGCGAGCCCCGCCGGTTGAAAGCCGGTCGGGGCGGCGCCGAGCTCGAGCTTCACCTCGGTCAGCTTTCCGTTCGCTTTGATTGAGATGACTTTCGCGTCCGAAGGTTGCGCACTCGGCTTACGATCCACGCCTGCCGGCGCGACGCGCACCATGCTTCCCGGCTTGAGTCGCTTGTTCTG
>CBHXZU010000229.1:0-8491 GCA_966125105.1 uncultured Prosthecobacter sp. | reverse complement strand
ATGATCAGCGCGTGAATTTCCAACGGGTGGGTCACAATAATAGTACGATATTAGGCACGTTCCGTCAGCAGGTGGACAGAAACTTCTCCCCACGCGCGCTTTTCTCGGGGAAAAGAATTACCACTTATCCGACGCAAGGTTCGCGCCAAGATCCCAACCTTTACATAGTTTGCCTCAAAGGGCATCGAGCATTTCCCCTTTGGGCATGGAATGCTCGCGGATTTCCCCTGATCCGCGTCTCGGGAAAGCGCGCGTGAATAATATGCCACTTCCCTCCTGCGCTTTTGGTGGACCCAGCCAATGCGCGACTCTGCGAGCGGAATCGGTCCGTCTAAAAAAGTCTCAAGGGGTTTGGAAAGGGGCACCGCAAGCACGCCTGCGTCGCAGCACGGCCCGCCGGAGCGGTATCGACGTCTCCATTCCCCGCATTCTTTGCCTCCCGGAATTACCGTTTCAGCTACGCCCTCCTGGCGCCCTTCTCTCGAGCCAAATTCATCCTTGAATGGCACGCACGGACCGCTCTGGCGAGCCGTGCTTCGGCGCAAGCGTGTTTGCCGCGTCCTCGGGTGAGAGAGCGTTTTTCAATTTCGCCGCCTTTCGCGCGACCAAACATCTGGCGCGCTCTCCACGCGAAGCGGGAAAAAAAAACGCCCGGCCACCAACAGGTGTCCGGGCGTCGAACGTAACGTCTCGACTACTTGCTGTAGCCGGTGGTCGTCGTGCTCGTGGCGTGCGTGCTGGTAGTTGCCGGTTCGTCATGCGAGCATGCGCTGAGGAACGTGGCGATGGCCAGAAGGGCCAAGGTTGCGATGGTTTTCATGCGCCCAACAAATCGCGAGTGAGCACAGTCTTGGGCGTAAGAATTTTCAGCCCCGCCAGTTGCGCGAATTGCTCACCAGACGGCCCATCATCACGCAGGCAACCATGCGTTTCGAACGCAACGATACGCACTTTGCTATGAGCAAAACTATTGCCCTTCTTGCTGTCTTGTCGCTGGGCCCAGCCCTGTCTCCCTCGCGAGCAGAAATCTCTGTCGATGTGTTTTATAACTCGCTGGAGCCTTACGGCGAGTGGTTGCAGGTCGGCGATTATGGATACGCCTGGCATCCGCGGGATGTTGATGAAGATTGGCGCCCTTACACCGTCGGTCAGTGGTCGTATACGGACGCGGGTTGGACGTGGGTCTCGGACGAGCCGCACGGCTGGGCCACGTACCATTACGGTCGATGGGTTCGCGTCGAGCCCACCGGATGGGTGTGGGTTCCCGGCACGGAATGGGGACCGGCATGGGTCTCGTGGCGTCGCAGCGAACGTCACGTCGGCTGGGCGCCGCTTCCGCCCGAAGCGAAGTTTCAAGTGAACTTCTCAATCGGTAACTGGGCCGACTCTTACTATGATATCGGCCCGGCCAACTACACGTTCGTCGAAGTGCGGCACCTCGGCGCGCCGCGCATCCGCACCGTGATTCTTCCACCGCGCGAAAACATCACGATCGTCCGTGAAACGCGGAACATCACGAACATCGTTTATCAAAACAACATCGTGATCAATGAAGGCCCGCGGTATGAGGAAGTCTCGCGGATGAGTGCTGAACCGATTCGCCGCTTGCGGCTCGATCGGCAGACCGACATCGCCGATGTGCAAACACTGTCGAATTACAGGACGCGCATCGAAGGCGACCGGCTCGCGATTGCCGCCCCGGCCGTGGTCTATAACGCGAACGTGGCGCCGAAGCGCGTCGCTCGTCGCGTGACGAATGTGCAGGTAAATCGCGGATGGCGCGGCGCCGGCATCCCGCAACAGGAGGCGGAGCGTTTGCGCACCACCGTTCGCCAGGAAGCACAGGCGCCGGCAAACCTTCCGGCTCAGCCGCGCTTTGAACGCGAGGAGCGGTCGACAACCGCGGCGGCTGCCACCTCGACGGACACCACGGCCCCCGCGAGCGCAAACCGGGCGGCGGCTCCGGCTGCATCGGGCACGAGCACGAAACCCGGTGCCACCTCGGCACAGGGCACATCGCCGGACGCGAAACCCGCTGCGCCAACCGCGACGACGCCTGATAGCAGCACTCAGCCCGGCGCAACCACCCCGAAGACGACGGAAAGCACGACACCCGCGACTGGAACGGAATCCACTCGCCCGGGTGCGCGTGGCAATCGTCGAGATGGCAGGACAGATTCGACGACGCCCGATGTGCCCGGTCGCCCGGGACGCGCGGCGCGACCTGGCTCGCCGAGCACGACGCCCGACGCAACCTCTCCCTCTTCCACGTCGCCTGATTCAACCACACGTCCGGATTCAACCGCGCCTGACGCCAATCCGACGGGCACGCCCCGCGAAAGCGAAACCACACGTCCCGGTTCAGCGACGCGTCCCGGACGTCCCGGCGCGAGCCGCCCTGGCTCCGCGACGACACCGGAAGGAACAGCGCCGGATTCGAGCACGACCCCTGACACGTCGCGGCCGAAAGCCGAACGCCCCGGTCGCCGCAACCGTCCTGACGCAACCGAACCGTCAACCCGTCCGAACCGCGAAGGTGCGCCGGAAGCGGTAGATCGACCCGGACGCAGCAGCCGCGGAAGCGCGAATCGACCTGAATCGCCCGGAGCATCGGAGACGAAGCCCGGCTCGCCCGATCCGGCTAGCACGGGTCGCCCGGAATCACCAGGACGCAGCAATCCAACGAACCGCCCGGAATCGCCCGGCCGTTCTGATCGCCCCGGACGCAACAGTGATACCGACGCAGGTCGCTCGGATTCGCCATCGCGGGCGGAATCTCCGCGGAAGGAACAACCGGAAACCGCGCCGGAGCGCGCAAAGCGCCCCGAGGCAAGCGAACGGCCCAGCCGACCGGAGTCTCCTACGCGACCGGAGACTTCTTCGCGGCCGGAACGCGCTGAACGTCCGCCCCAAGCAGAGCGCCCCGAGCGCGCCGCGAAGCCGAGCGCAGAAGCCCGCTCTACGCCGCAACGCGAAGAGCGCGCCGAGCGTCCGCAAGCGCAACCGCGCCCATCACCGGCTGAGAAGCCGAAGGAACGCGAAGCAAGCGCCCGCCCCGCGGCGGAACCGCGTAGCGCAGCAACGGCCAACGCCAGCACAGGCGGCGGCGAGGAGAAGGAACGCGGAAAGAAAAAGGAGAAGAAGGATTAACCTAATTCGCAGCGTGATCCGCGGGCTTCACACCCTTCTTGTATCCGTTAAAGCCATACATGGTGGGTTTGAAGTCTCCGACGAGACTCACGTCTGCTCCCTTCGCGGGAACCTCGAGATTCGTTAACGACAGGGCAGCGTTCACGACCATCCGGCGGACTCCTTCGTTCGT
Source organism: uncultured Prosthecobacter sp. (assembly GCA_966125105.1). Taxonomy (GTDB): domain Bacteria; phylum Verrucomicrobiota; class Verrucomicrobiia; order Chthoniobacterales; family Chthoniobacteraceae; genus SXWH01. The sequence goes on along the minus strand of CBHXZU010000229.1, from coordinate 5,169 downwards.
CAGGTCCGTGGCGCTGCCCATTGTCGTCGTGAAAACCTTGTTCGTCTTGCCGGCTTCGTTTTTGTGCTCCCGAGTCCACGCGACGGGCATCGCTGGATCATTTACACCCTGCTCCTGCTTATCGGTGGCCCGCTTCTTCATGTAATCCGCGGGTGCGTCCTCGGGCTTCATTCCTTTGAGGACGACACCACGCAGGAGAATCTTTGCGTCTGCCGGCGGATACGCCTCGTAAACGTCCGTATCGCCAAAAACATCCCTCACACCGCGGAGAATTGGGTCGCTCTCCGAACCGGGCTCAGTGACGCCGCGCGTCGCCTCGGCCTTGTGCCGGCCCCAGTGGTTCACCCACTGCTCGCCGAGCACTTTCTTCCCAAATTGGTTCAGGTCCTTGTTCGGATGGTTGCCGGGAAACTGGAACGCGTGCGTGCTCGTGCGAAGGGCGATGAACGGTTTCCCGGCATTGTAATAGTCCACAAAGAACTTCGCCTGCTCCTCCGGCCACTTGCGGAAGCGCAGCCCCATGATGACCAGATCCGCGGACTGCAGCGCCTCGATGCCGGGTTGGTTATCGGCGGTATTCGGGTCAATTTCTCCCGAGGCCTTGTTCACCGAGAAAACAACGGTGCACTTGAATCCCTGCCGTTGGCTCAGAATGCGGCCGAGTTGAGGCATCGACTCCTCCGATCGGTATTCCTCATCCCCGGCGAGCAGAACAATGTGCCTCCCCTTCCCCGGCCCCTCTCCGCCGGGGTACACGACCGATTGATCTTGAGCGGAGGCACTAACGGCCGAGACGGCGAAAAGGACGGAAAGGAATTTCATTGGCGGAGAGAAAGGTTCGCGGAGGAAACCCGTCAAGCATCAGAGACTTTGGCCCGCATGCAAATCGATCGTTGAAGACGCGCGCGCCATCGCGTCCCCGCCCGATGGCTGCTGCTCAGCTCTAGAGTCGAACAATCAGCGGCGCCAAACCGAGATCAAGGCCGGCCGCGCTGGCGACGACAGCGCAGGCATTTGGATGGCGAATCCGCAACAAATCCACGTTCTCCAGCGATTTCCGGCCTAGCGATACGCGCCCTCTCTTCTCCATCGGCGATTAGGAAGTAACACCTCACACTATGAAGACTCCACTTTACCGGATTTCGCTGTGTGTCCTTGCCGCTGGCGCGGCACTTGTCCTCGGGGGCTGCGCGGTCAGCCCGGATTACAGTCACTACGATTGGTCCGCCCGCGGCGGCATGGTCGACGAGCAGGATCGCAACCTGGCCGGCGCTCGCATCGAGCCGTTTAATATGAAGCGCGCGCAAAATGATGAGCAGATCATCCCCTCCGGTGCACCCACTCCACGACAAGCCGAAGTCGTGATCGACCCAGGCGCTCGTCGCGGACCTGTCATCGAGCAACGCTCAAGAACAGTCGTTTCGCGTTAGCGCGATCGTCGTCGGGATTAGCGCCTCTGCAGATGCGCTTCGATGCCGGAGCCCGGCGCGAAGTCCGCTTACTGCACCGTCTGGACCAACTCCTCTTCGATCTCGACGTTTGGCAACTCCTCTTCCGGCGCAAACCGCTCCGAGTTGAAACCGATCTCGCGGAGTCGGGCGTCCGGCGGGTTGCGCAGCTCGTACAGGGTGATCCCGCACGTGGCGTCTTTTGCGTTCGGCGATTCCTGCCCGAGATACACGTCGCGCACGCGGTAGGTATTTCCCTTCACCGGAAGCTGCGCGTACATCTTGGCGATCGCCGGAGGGAATGTGTCGTTGATGCAAACTACGCGTTGGCCTTTCGTGAACATGGCAGTCGCGGTAATGAAAACGGCGAGGCGGACCGCGTCAACTGGATGAGTGATGCATGCGCGAGGAGCCTGGGTGGAGCAGGTTGGCGGAGATGCACGAGGGGAGCGGAAGGTTGGCCCCCGACACGCCCAACCGCTCAAGCAGGAGGCAGCTTTGCTATTCCTCCGGGCCGGCGCGGGCGATTTGGAACGGGGCGTGTTGAACCTCGCGGGCGGACGACGATAACACTTCACGAAGTTGCCACACTTCGTGATCGGCGGAATGAAAGTGCGCGTTTTGGCCGTTGGAGAAATTGCCCAACAATCTGCCGCCAAGCGCGGCGGATTACTTCAATCCGTCGTCACTGCAATCCTCTTGTTCCGGCGCGCGTTCCCGGGCATTCAAACGGTGATGTTTCCCGCGCATGCGATCGTGTATCTGTTTCCTCTTTTACTATTTGCTGCCCCTTTTTCGCTCGGGGGTGAAAAGCCCGATAAACCTGTCCCGAGCAAGGGCGAACCAACTTCGGCCGAGCGTATTACCAAGCTAGCGGATTCTATTCGCGAGGCCCTCCTCTCAGACCGATCCGCGCCCCCGAAAACTCGCGTCCTTCAGAAAGAAATCAATAAGCTGGTCGGTGCAAAGTGGGCCGAAGAAGTGAGGAAACGCGGCCGCGAGTTCAAAAGCGGTGAAACCGCCAAACTCTCGATTGTTTTGAATTCCGCGGGCATGGTTGTGTCTCTCCGTCTGATCTCAAAGGAGACAAACCCCGTGTTCGCGGAGATTTGCGAAAAGGCCGTGCGCGACGCCCAGGAAAACTTCCCATCCATCCCTCTCGATGTGTTGGATCCGAAGACAAACACTCTCGAGGTGCCCATCACTTTCACAGTTTACTGAGTGCGACCCTCCCTCTCGACCTCTCGGTTCCCGCGGCACGCCTGACCCTTCGCCACCACTTACAACACCCCTTCCTCCACGTCGTACACGTCGAAGAAGAACTTCACCTTGCTCGGCGGGTGACAGAATTGCGGGATGTAGGTCTCGAAGTATTCCTGCACGCCTTCAGCCAAATCACAGAGGCGCAGGCCGATCATTTCATTGTTCCACTTGATGATGGCCTTGGGATCCTTTTGCTGCGCGTTGTCGCGAATCCAGCGGTCGACTTCTTCATCGGTCGCGCCCGTAGCGACGAACTCCTTGAACTTCATCGCGTCCAGCCCGGTGAACTTCCAAAAGTAGGCGCCAAGGCCACAGGGATAGTAGTTGTATTCACCCTGCGTGCCGGCGAGATCGGCGCGTGCCTTGTCCAGCATGCGGGCGCCGATGACAAAGCCGCCGAGCCGTTCGCGCGGACTGCGGGGCGGAGTTTTACTGAGATCGCGGGCGAGGGATTTGAGCTGATCCGTGTTCATGGTTTTTGTTCGATTGCGTGCCTAGTGTCCCACGAGATTGGCGCGCTTGGGAAAGACCTTGTTGCTTCGCTCACCATACCTTTTGAGCATGCTGCGATTCCCCGGCAGCATTCCGCCCCCCACCGAACAAGCCTATTTAGCGCGTGGCGTCGCAAGTGCCGTCGACAATTCCCCGCCAGATCCTTCTCGCTGCGCTCCCGGCGCGTCGAATGCGCGATTCGCCGGTCCGGGCTTGCGTGAACTCCGCAGTTAAGCGGCCGCGGACAGGTTTTCGGCGTGCACCTGCGCGCGATGCATTTATTCTCCGCGAACCATGCTCCGTTCTTTTCTCCTGGTGCTCGCCACGGTTGTCGCCGCATCCGCGCAATCGAAAGTCGTCTATCTCACGTTTGACGACGGCCCGCAGAAGGGAACGTCCGACGTCCTCGACGTCCTGAAGGAGGAGAACGCGACTGCCACTTTTTTTCTAACCGGCAGCAATGCGCTCAACGTTGGCGGCATCGATGCGCAGCGCGCTCTCGTGCAGCGAACCCTCGCCGAAGGCCATGAATTGGGAAACCACTGCTACATTCATAAGCCGATGACGAAAGCGGACTATCGCGCGACCTACGGGGATCTCTCCACGGAGCAGCAGCGAGCCGCTTTCCACACCAATTTCCAACGGAACGAGGACCACTTCCGGAAGACCATGAATCAGCCGGATCTCAAGCTGACCATGAGCCGTCTCCCGGGCGATGGGAGCACGTTCCCGGTTCTCGTCGCTGAGGCGGAGAAAATGGGCCTGAAACACTTTCATTGGGACAACGAGTGCGCGCCGAATGGAGACTTCAAGTGGCTGAAGAATCTCGACTGGCATGGCGCCACAGGAGTCGCGGCAGATTACCCGAATCTTCCCGCGGACGGCGCGGTGATCCTGATGCACGACCGGCATTGGGCGGGCGAAAAGCGGGCGGCGCTGAAAGGGCTCATCACCATGCTCAAGTCTAACGGGTACACGTTTGGCAAGTTGAGCGAGCGAAAGCCGCCTGCTGCGAAGGCCCCCGCGCCTGCCCCCGTCGCGAAGCCTGTCAACCCGTAGCCGTCGCGACAGCCGTTTGCATGCGCGAGTGAGCGGACCATTGTAATTCTGGCGGGATGAGTCGACTAGGCGGGTGACCGATTTGAGTCATGTGCCAGGCGATTCGATGCGCGTGGCAGCTGATTTGACTGGCTCGTCAACGGATTCGTGGCGCGCGTCACCCAATTCGAGCAAGTCGCTGACCGATTCCAGTCGCACGGCAGTCGATTCGCGTCGCGCGCCAGCCGATTCCAGTCGCGCGCCAACCGATTCCAGTCGCTCACCAACCGATTCCAGTCGCGCGCCGGCCGGTTCGCGTCGCGCGCCAGCCGATTCCGGTCGCTCGCCAGCCGATTCCAGTCGCTCACCAGCCGAATATTGCAGGTCGTCACCCGATTCGTGCATGTTCCAAGACGGCGAAAGGCGCGCACCAGAGGAAAAAAGCGTCGCACCAATTGACGAAATGCGCGCACCGGCTCGCGAAAGCTCGCACGAACCCAAAGATTGTTGCCACCTACAAAAGGAAAGCGCGCACCAGGCACGAAAAGCTGCGCGCGAGTTGGAAAAAGCATGTTCCGGAACGAGTAAAGTTGGCGTGAAACCGGTAAATGCACGCGTTTCCCGCCCTATTTCGCGCGGCGCTAATCTCACGAGCGCACGCAGAAACATCGCGCGGCATCGCTGCAGATTACGGCCGGCAGAACTTCCAGTTGAGCGCGTCTCTCCGCGCTGCACCACGGACTCCACGCAAATCTCGCAAGACGCGCAGCGAAGGGTGCTGACCGCCATTTTTGTCGCCACCGCCCGCCTAACGCGCGCCCATTTTCTGCACTAGCCAAGTGGCGGCTCGTTCGTATGCTCCGCCCCCTTTCGTTTTATGTACCGGACCACATCCTGCAACAGCCTGCGCAAAGATCACATCGGCCAA
>CBHXZU010000228.1:0-8555 GCA_966125105.1 uncultured Prosthecobacter sp. | reverse complement strand
GCAGGTTTGCGAACACGCGCTCGATGATCTTCTCCGAAGTCATCTCCTCCGCTTCGGCTTCGTAGGTCACCGCCACCCGATGGCGCAACACGTCGAGACCGACGCTCTTCACATCCTGCGGAGTGACGTAGCCGCGTCCACTGAGGAACGCTTTCGCGCGGGAAGCCAGCGCCAGCGCGATGGTGGCGCGAGGGCTTGCGCCGTAGCGAATCAATCCGCTCAGCTGCAGCTTGTAGGCCGACGGCTCACGCGTGGCGAAGACCACATCCACGATGTAATTCTTCACGCGATCGTCGATGTAGATGCTGTTTACCAAATCGCGGGCGCGGATGATTTCCTGCGGATCGACGACCGGCAGCACGTCCAACTTCGGCGCGCTCGTGCCCATCAAGTCGAGGATCTGTCGCTCTTCCGCTTTCGTCGGGTAGCCGACCTTCAGCTTGAGCATGAAACGATCGAGTTGCGCTTCGGGCAATTGATACGTGCCTTCCTGCTCGAGCGGATTCTGCGTGGCGAGAACAAGGAATGGGTCTGGCAACTTATGCGTTTGATCGCCGAGTGTGACCTGACGTTCCTGCATCGCTTCCAGCAGCGCCGATTGCACTTTCGCGGGCGCGCGATTGATTTCGTCGGCAAGGATCAGGTTGCTGAAGATTGGCCCGCGCTTCGTCGTGAAAACGCCTTCGCGTGGATTGTAAACGAGCGTGCCGATCAAGTCCGCCGGCAAAAGGTCCGGCGTGAATTGAATGCGGCTGAAGCCAGTCCGGATGGCGGAACTCAGCGTCTTGACCGTGAGCGTCTTGGCCAAGCCCGGAACGCCTTCCAACAGCACGTGCCCGTTCGTCAGCAAGCCGATCAAGAGGCCTTCCACCAGATAGTTCTGCCCGACCACCACGCGCGCCACTTCCTGCTGGATGGATTGAACCCACCCGCTCTGCGCTTTCACGCGGTCGGTGATTTCCTGCGTATTCGTCATCAGTTGAAAAGATTAGCGTCGGTGAAAGGCCGTTTTGTCTAGAGACAAACTTCCTCGTGGGGAAGCGCGTTACGACGACGCTCCAGCAGCCGCGACGGAAGAGCAGACCGCGCAGCGGCGAATTCGTTCGATTTTCTACGAATGATGCAATCTTTCCGAAGCGGGCGTTTGACGCGTGCCAGGGAGTCAGTCGCCCATAACCGGGGTGGACGCCCCGGCGAGAGCGGGGTGTTTCCCCGCTCTCAACGAGTCATTAGTCTGGGTTGGTAATCCGGATTAAACGGCGAACACGACCGGGAAGGTGAGGGTCTTCACTGGTTCCACGATCGTGATCGCGATCACTGGTCCGTCGATCACGTCATCGCCGGTTCCCAAGACGAAGCCATTGGCTCCCACGTCGGTTCTCAAAGTGAACAGGCCGTCGCCGTTCACATCGGCTCCGATTACCGAAGCGACGACATTCTCGATTTTGGTCACGGCGTTTCGGACGCCCAGGTTCGATGAGGTTGTGCCTCCGTCTGCCGCGAGAATCGCCGCAATCCGGGTCGCGCTCACGTTCGTGATGTTCCCCGCAAGCCCGGCGATGGAGCCTGTGCCTCCGGTTCCGGCGAACAGGCCGCCCATTTCGCCGATGCCGAGCCCGAATGGCTGGGCAAAGTTGCCGATGCTGCCGACGATCTTGGAATCCGTGACGCTGCCGCCAAGGCCGCCAATGCCCGCGGCGCCGCCGTCTCCGCCAGCGCCGCCAATCAGCGCCTGGGCGAAGCGCACCACCGTCGTGTTAATGTGCGACAACGAGCCGCCAATACCTCCAGTACCGCTGGTGACGTCACCACCCGCACCGCCCTCGACGCGCAGGATTCCGACTTTTCCGGTGATGGTGTCGACGTTGCCGCCCGCACCGCCACTGGTGATTCCATTCCCTCCGGCTCCAGCAAAGATTTGGACCGTCGCGAACGGCGCCGAGAGAGTGACCCCCGAGATTAAACCGCCTGCGCCGGGCGAGAATGCGGAAGACGTCGAGCCGCCAGCACCGCTGATGATCTGGTAGTCCGCGTAGGCGAGTTTATCGGTGATCTTGAGCGTCTTCACTTCGCCGCCTGTGCCGCCCGTGCCATTCGCCGCGTTGCCGGCATTGCCCGCTTGGAAGATGAAGCCTGCATCCACCGCCACGTTGGCGCTGGAGTTGAACGTCACGGAGGTGATCGCGCCGCCGGCGCCAGAGATACCGGTGCTCAGGGCATCGCCGCCATTCCCGCCGCGCACGGTGAGCGTTTCTCTGAAGGAGCCGCCCGTCTGGTTGTAGGTCACGCCAGTGACTCCGCCTGCCGCGCCGCCTGCGAGGGTGCCCGTGGTCGAGCCGCCGCCGCCGCCGGCAATGATGAGGTCGTTGGTGAAGATCGCGGAACTCGTGATCACGAGGTTCATCACAGAGCCGCCGATCGCGCCCGCGCCGCTCGACGAGGAACCTGCCGTGCCGGCCACGAAGGCAAACGAATCGTAAGTGCCGTTGCCTCCCAGCGTGAGCGGAGCATTCGTGACGTTTCCGCCTGCTCCACCGGTAACGCCATTGCCACCCAGGCCTCCGCGGATTTCCACGGTAGCGTCGTCCCCTGCGCCGACTTTGGTTTTGATTCCCGTTATCTCGCTGCCGTTTCCAGCGATGCCGCCGTCGGCGAATCCTCCTCCGCCGCCAAGCAAACGGAGGTCCCCAAGCAGCAATGTGCTCACGGTGATCGTGCCGCCGGTAATCGCGCCTGCGAGGCCGCCATCGCCAGACGTGCTTCCTCCGTTACCGCCGCTTCCTCCGACAAGGGTGATATCTCCCGCAATTGGCACGGTGATCGTGGGGGTGGAAATGATGCCGCCAAGGCCGCCTTTGCCGTTCACGCCAGCGTCGCCTCCATCACCCGCGTCCAGGATGATCTCCGCGTCTTGGTGACGAGTCACGCTGGCCTTGGCATTCACGATGTCTCCGCCCCCGCCGCCGTCTCCCGTTCCGGCCGTATTGGTGCCGCCACCACCAGCGAAGAAGCCGATGTCGTCGCGGCCTTCCACGGCCGAGATTAGGTCATTCTTCAGAAGGCCACCTTTCCCGGCAGCACCGCCGTTGCCATCACCACCCGATCCGCCGTTGAACGCGGTAAAGTCGAGGAATCCCTTCGAAGTGATGCTGCTGTCCACGACGTCGCCACCCACGCCGCCGGAACCTCCGGGGCTGTTCGCATCGCCTCCGGAACCGCCAGTTATTTCGACGTCGTTGCTGATGTTCCCCGCGGTGATCTTCGCTTTGGAAACCATGCCGCCCGCGCCGGAGATCGTGTCGCCGTCACCACCGGATCCGCCCGTGATCGCTACTCCGCCGCTCAGCCAGCGCGTGATGCTTCCGGTGAAACCGCTAAGCAATCCCGCCGCGCCACCAACTCCGCCTTCGCCGCCGGAGCCGCTGGTGACCAGGATCCCGCCACCGAGATCGCCGGCAGTTACTTTCACATTCGTCGAAGCGCCGCCGATTCCGCCGGCACCTGATCCCCCGCCATCGCCGCCGTCGCCAGCGTTCGAGGAGAATGATGCCACCGAGATGCTGCCGCTCACGGTGATCTTTTCCGCCGCGCCACCGATTCCGCCGGCGCCCGAGCCACCTTGAGCATCGCCGCCGCTGCCCGCATTCATCACCACGTTGCCGAGCCTGGACAATGTGGCTGTGATGCCGCTCAGCAGACCGCCGGCGCCGCCCGCGGCGTTTTGCCCATCTCCGCCGCCGCCTGCAGTGACGGTGACATTGCCCACTTCCTTGCCCTTGATGGATGCCCCGGTGGTGGAGCCGCCCGCTCCGCCGATTCCGCCATCGCCGCCGGTGCCGGCGGTGATGGTGACGAATCCGCCCGTGGTGCCGACAGAAACTTTCACTCCGGTCGAATTGCCACCGACGCCACCGATATCGGAGCCGGCGCCCTCGCCGCCGTCACCCGCGTTTGAAGTGAACGATCCCATCGATACGCTTGCGCTCGCGGAGATCTTTTCCACCAAGCCGCCCGCGCCTCCGACTCCGGAACCGCCGAGGGCATCGCCGCCGTTGCCGGCATCCATCGTTACGTCACCCACGGTCGAGAACGAGAAAGACAGGCTGCGCAGCAACCCACCTGCGCCACCTGCGCCGCTGGTTCCGTTTCCGCCGCCGCCCGAAAGCACGGTGAGGTCGCCGATTTCCTTGCCCTTCACCGACGTGCCGCTCGTGATGCCGCCCGCGCCTCCCGTGGAGCCCGTGCCGCCCGTGCCGGCGCTGATGAATACTGACCCGCCGACCGCGCCCAGGTTCGCCTTTACGTTCGTAGAGTTGCCACCAATGCCGCCGACGCCCGTGCCTGCTCCATTCCCGCCGTCGCCGGCGTTTGATGTGAATGAGCTCATTGAAGAGCTTCCCGTCGCGGAGACGTTTTCCACCGCGCCGCCCACGCCGCCGATGCCATTTCCGCCCACGGCATCGCCGCCATCGCCGGCATTCATTGTCACTGTTCCGAGTGTGGAGAAGGTGGCAGTGACGCCCTTGAGCAGGCCACCGATGCCACCGTTATTGCTGCGCCCCGTTCCTCCGCTTCCGGCCGATACGATAAGGTCGCCGATTCCCGTTCCTTTAACGGTTACGCCCATTGTCGCGCCACCGTCGCCCCCCATTCCCGAGGTCGTTCCCGCATCGCCGCCGGTGCCCGCTCTCACGGTAACATCGCCAGCTTTGGTGATCGTCAAATTGACCGCGCCGAGAACTCCCATCGATCCGCCATCACCGCCGTCTCCCGTGATGCGGCCGCTCGAGCCGTTACCCGCGAGTACCGATACCGTCCCGGTGGTGGTTCCAATTTTCGCCGTGACGAGAGATACCGAGCCGCCATTCGCGCCGGCTCCGGGAGTATTATTATTCGGATGAGTTCCTCCTCCGCCCGCCAGGATCGAGATGTTTCCTTCCTGCAAAGGCACCGAGACATTCACTTTTGAAATCGATCCGCCGGCTCCGCTTGTTCCGGTGAAGGTATTCGAAACGCCTCCGCCCTGGCCCGCTCGCACCGTCAGGTTGCCGAGCAACAGCTGCTTCACGGTCACCGTCACGTCGTTCGTGCTCGAGCCGATACCTGCGATTCCGGTTTCAGTGGCTCCGCCCTGGGCATTCGTCCCCACGATGATGCTGCCGTGCATGTCCGCCACGGTGATCGCCACTTTCTCCACGTTGCCGGAATTGCCGCCGGCTCCCGCGGTTTCTCCCTTGCCGCCGGCCGCGCCTTGCACGGTGATGTTGCCGTCGACGAGGCTGCTGGAAGTGAAGCTGACTCCGGTTAACGCGCCTGACGCGCCGCCGTTTCCGCCTCCGGTATTCGTCGCGGCTCCGCCTGCGCCGGAACTGATGGTCGTGCTTGCGAGCATCTGCGCAGTCTTTACCGTCACATCCGAAAGGAGCCCGCCGTCGCCTCCGTGTCCGGCGACCGTCCCCGTTGCGGCCCCGCCGGCACCGCTGGTGACGGTCAGCGCGCCGGAAATGACAATGCCGGTGATGTTCACGTCGGTCACCGTGCCGCCTGCACCGCCCTTGAAATCGATGATGGTGCTCGAATTGGTCGCGCCGCCCTTTCCGGCAATGATGGTGATGTCCTCGAACGCATCCGTGATGGTCACGTCAACGATGGACCCGCCGGCGAAACCATTGCCCACGTCGGAACCGGCGCCGTCGCCAGCGCGGATGATATTCGCGCCGCGCGCGAGCGTCAGATGCGAGATGCTGCCGCCGTCTCCGATGGGTGTGAAATTAGCCACGCCAACCGCGCCACCACCGAAATCGATCCCAACATCGTCCGCCGCGGTTCCGGTCACGATCCGATTCGCGCTGGAGAATTCCAGTGGCGCAAAAACCGGCTTGCCGAGGGAGACATTGCTGATCGAGCCACCCGCGGCGATCGTGCCGGTGACTGCGCCGGTGATTGTGAGCTTGTCGATCTTCGCGTTCTCCAGCGTGAGATTGCCGCCGGTGAGCAGGACTTCCCCGTTGGTATTCAAAACGGTCGCGATGCTGCCCGCGACATCACCTTTCAAGGTCGCGGAAAAATGTGTGCTGATCGCGAGACCGGTCAATTCGTCCGGCGAGAACAGCCCATCCCCATCGCGATCATTAAGGAACACCATGGCTTTGCCGGTATCGACCTGCACCAACAGGAAGTCGCCCCCGTCGGCCACGCCATTGAAGTTCGAATCGAAGAAAAGTTGGTCACCCGCTGATTGGAGAAAGGCGAACTCGACTCCCACGTTGGTCGCCGCGTCCTTTTCGGATTGCAGGTCATTCGCCTCGGTGATCGCGGCCGGATTGGTGACGTCGCGAACTTTGAGATCCAGGCCGCCGACCAGGAAGGTCGCGGGCGCGATGCGGGTTTCGAGAGGTTCCAGGCGGGTGCGAAGCGTGAGAGGACGCATAGTTGGCTCATCTTGCCAGCATCCTGCGTGCAAGTAACTCGGAAATTGTGGATGGTCTCACGGGCGGAACATGATGCGGGCCTTGCATTATGCTCCGGCACAACCGCGATTCCTGCCGGCACCATTGCACCGCCTGCCGACGCAATTGCGGTCTCTGCCGCCACCATTGCACGGCCTGCCGCCGCGATTGCAGTCCCTGCCGGCACCATTGCACGGCCTGCCGATGCTATTGCAGTCCCTGCCGGCGCCCTTGCACTGTCTGCCGATGCAATTGCGGTTTCAGCCGATACCCTTGCACTGTCTGCCGACGCAATTGCGGTCCCTGCCGACACCATTGCACTCCCAATCGCGAGTTCCACAGATGCAATGTTCCACAATGAGCCTGACGTCAATGAACCTGGGTCAACGAACCCGCGAAGTCCCGCCCCTCGATCGAATAGCGCGCCATCGGCTCCGAACCGCCGGCCAGTTGATCCTCGCCTCTTCCGTAACGCTGCTAAGGTCCGGCTTCTCGGCTGCAGTTTCGGAAAGTCCCAGACGGTGCGCGAGCGAGATCGCGTCGTAAGGCGCGTGCACCTTCACGTCGTTGTCGAAATACGCAAAGACGTCGCAGGGCTTCCGGTGCTTCGGCGGACCCGCGATGCGTTTCGCCTCCCGAGGTGTTTTTCCGCCGGACCAGGCGCGGATCTTCCGCGCCCAGCAATCAAGCGCAGCCGGCGTGTAACCGCTCACGTAGAGTTCCTCATCCCCGTGCAAGCGGACATAGACGAAGTCGCTCGTGACATCCTCGACGAACGGCCACTTGCCCGCGGTATCTGCGACTACAAGCGCGATATCGTGTTCCCTGAGCAGCGCGATGAATTCCGGCGTGACGAACGACTCGTGGCGCACCTCGAGCGCATGCCGCAACCGCCCGACACCTTCTGCTTTGGTCCAGGCGCGCCCGCGCAGCCGTTCGTCGTGATTCTCCGCCAGCGCCGCCGCTTCGTCGCCGGAGCGAGGGAGCCGCGCAAAGAAATCCGCCAGCCGCTGCTCGTTGTAAGCGAGGTGCGGAGGTAATTGCCACAGAAACGGCCCGAGCTTTTCACCCAGGCAAAGCACGCCTGACGCAAAGAAGTTCGCCAGCGGGATTTCGATGTCCCGGAGCTTCTTCATGTGCGTGATAAAGCGGCTCCCTTTGACCGAAAACAGGAACCCAGCTGGCGTGGCGTCGCGCCACGTCCGATAACTGCTCGGCAACTGCAGCGAGTAAAATGATCCGTTGATCTCGATCGAGTTTACCTGCCGGGAGGCATACTCGAGCTCGCGTTTCTGTACCCAGTCCTTGGGATAGAAAACGCCGCGCCAGGGCGGGTAGGTCCAACCGGAGATCCCGATGCGGAGCTCACCGGCTGGCCGCTTCACGAGTTTAGCTCTTCCGCTTCGCGGTCGACTTGCGGCCGGACGACTTGCGCTTCGACGCGGACTTCCGCTTCGCAGCCGGTTTCCTTTTGGAAGTGGTGCTCCGCCTGGAGCTGGACGCTTTGCTTTTCCCGGCAGATTTCCGCGAGGCCGTCGCGCGCCCGCCAAGCTTGCCGCCTTTCTTCGCCGGGCTCTTGTTCGTCTTCTTTCCTCGACCCGATCCGCTCTTCTTACCGCCGCCGGACATCTTGTTTACCGTGGCCCATGCGCGTGCTTCCGCGGTCTTCTTTTTCACCCCGCGCTTCTCGTATCCCTCCTCGATGTGTTCGGCCTGGCGTTTCTGTTTGCTGCTGTAACTGCTTTTATCTCCTCGTGCCATATGCGTTAAGGGTTTCCCCACTGGTTCGGCGCGCGCGAAGCGACCGGCTGTATAGCGGGAGAAGCCCAGTCTTGCCGTGCGGCCTCATGCAGATTGCGCGATTCGTTAAAGGAGGACGCGAACGGTGCGAACCGCGCGAAATCGCCGCTCCTGGCGCGGACGAGCGCTCAACCGGGAACGCGAAGAAATGCGAAGATCTGTATAATTGTCAGCGCATTGCGCTGAGAGACCGTTCAAGAAATCAAGGCGTGAGCACATCGTTGCCAGGGGAATGATGCGATACGTCGCCAAGGCCGCCGCAAGCACGCTTGCGCCGTAGCACGGCTCGCCAGAGCGGTCCAGGCG
>CBHXZU010000227.1:0-8596 GCA_966125105.1 uncultured Prosthecobacter sp. | reverse complement strand
TTCATTGAGGTTCGTGCCGAGACCGAGTGAGCCCACGGTGGTGACGACGCCACCATTCGGCGAAGGATTGCCGTCGGGCCCGCCAATGGTCACCAGCGTGCCGGCCGCGGAATCGATCCCGAAAAGCGTGGTGGGCGTGGCGGGCGAGAGATCGTTGCGATTGTAAGCGACGGAAACTACGTTGCCCGCGGGGTTCAAGGGAACGTCCGCGGCAGTGAGGGAGCCGTCGTTCGGATTAATGCGGATGCTTTGCTCGGTATTGCTGACCAGCCGGATGCGGTCGGGCACGGGATTGAAGTCCATGCCAAAGGCGGTGCCGTTCAGGACGAAACTGCCCGTCACGCCGATCTGCGAAGCGGCGCCGGTGATCGGTGAAATCTGGTACAGGCGGCTCGTGCTGCCGACCGCGTAGAGGAGCCCGTTGGCGGGTCGCAGATCGATATCCACGAGCGCCTCGCCGGCCTGGAGTCCAGTCACCGGCACGGTGGTGGTGGTGCCGAGGGATGTGGAATCGAAACGAGTGATGGACGCGCCGTTGGTCGCATAGAGGAGTTCGGCGCCGGCGCTGGGGGTGAGCGCGGCGGCGCTGACGATGATGGAAGCGACGAGGAAGAGCGCGCGGGCGGTCATGGGGTTAGGTTTGGCAAGTTAAGTGGATTAGGTCGAGGAGGGATAGGTGAAGAGGTGAAAATGACGAACCGCTCCCGCCCGGCGCTTGCGTAACTGGGAGCGGCGCTCTCCAGGGCGCTGAACTGCCGAAACAGAAATGGCGAAGCCGCAAAAATCTGCCGCGAAGAGGGCCGTAGCGCGACCTTCCAAGATCGCAGAAGGGGCGTCCGGTGCTGCGCGGGTCTTTGTTCTCTTCGGATGCGGGGGTTGGGAATGGAGGTGATTTCCAATCGTTGCGGCTTTCGTGAATGGGGCATCTCTCACACAGCCTTGGAAGGCTATGCCACAAAGTTTGCCGCTTCGCGGTTTGCCGTCGTGCAGCGCCGAGACGACGTCGCTCCCAGTGATGCCACGATGTTTGCGCTTCGCGAGTTTGGGGACGAACCTTGGCAGGTCGCGCTACGGGTCGCGTTACAAGGTTTGCGCTTTGCGGGAAGGGGATGAAGAACGGGTTAAAAACCCGTGCTCCGTTCGGGCTTGCGGTGGCTAGCTGGCGTTGCACGATGGGGCTGACATGTCTCCCTCGAAGTCCCTCGTATTAGCCGCGGTTGCGGCGTGGTTTTTTGTTGGTCACTCGGTGGCGCAGGATTCTGCTGGTCCGACGAAAGGGGCGGGGCGGGGGAGTCCGGAACTGGAGCGGTTGTTGGGGGCGACGGGGACGGCGGCTTTGGAAATTCCGAAGAGCAGCACGACGCAGCGGGAGTTTTATCGACGGTTTGGCGCGTGGGCGAAGGGGCGGTGGCAGGCGAAGGTGCAGGCGGAGCTCGACGGCATCCAGGTGGAGGACGCGGAGAAGGTGGCGGGGCAGCTTTGGGATTGGTATGCGGCGGGGGCCGCGGGTGGCAAGGTGGGGCCGGTCACGGAGGCGATGCGGGCAAAGATCCCGGAGAAGGCCAGCGCGCCGATCACGCAGTTCATCGTCGGGAATATGGCGCTGGAGTCGCGGTTCTGGGATGAGAGTCGTCGGCGGCTGCATCGCTGTGTGGATGAGACGAAGGACGGGCGCGGGGATGTGTTGATCGCGGCGCTCGCGGCGGCGCGGTTGAACGGGGACAAGAGCCGCCAGCAAGATGGCAAGCTGCAGGAGAAGACGCTGAAGCTCCTGGGGCAGGCGTTCGCGGAAGGGAACTTCGGCGAGGACGATGGCGATTTCCTGGCGCACATCCTTTGCTGCCGGCTGGCGGGACTGGCGCACGAGAAGATGGGGGATCGACTCATTCCCATTTGGGAAAAGGCGGCGCTGCCGGAGTGGGTGCGGCAGTATGCAATCGGCAAGGCGCGCGTGGCCTTTGTGGAGCCGAACCGGATATGGAATGCGGGGTCCTTGGCCAGGATGGGGTCGCCCGAAGGCAGGCTGGGGCCGGGCGATGCCGGCACCGAGGAGAGCGCTGCGAGCAAGGCGGCGAAGTGTTTTCGCAAGTCGTGGGAATTGCATCCGCAACGGCCGGAGGCGGCCATGGAGATGATCGACCTGGCACCGCGTCGCGGGGAGCGCGGCGAGGCGGGGGAGGAAACGGCGCGGTTGTGGTTCGACCGGGCGATCGCGGCGGAGTGCGATCATCGATTTGCCTACACGAAAATGATCAGCCGGCTGCGTCTGCGCTGGGGCGGAAGGCATGATGAGCTGCTGGCCTTCGGCGTGGCGTGCGCGCGCACGGAGCGGTACGACACCGATGTCCCCGGGAAGCTGCTGGAGACGCTGGATATCCTGGGTGAGGAAATCCCGGACTGGCGGCCGGTTTTGCAGCACCCGGAAATCGCGGCGCTGCTGATGAAGTTTCGCCACGCGCGGGTGGCTCAGACGCGGGAGGAGGGAAAGGAAGGGGAGGCGCAGCTATCCACCGCGCGGGCTTACCTCGCGGTCACGGCGATGCTTTGCGGGGATCGCAAGGCGGCGCTCGCGACGTTGCGGACGATGCATCCGGAGGGAGAGGCGCTCAGCCTGCCGATCTCGGCGGTCAACTGGGCGGCGGGTTGGAACATGGATTGGTCGACCGAACTCGCGGAGGCGCAGCTGGAGGACAGCGAGGCGAGCGACGCCTGGGAGAAGGCGAAGGAAGCGCGGGAGAAGCGCTATTTCGACACAGCGCTGGCGGAGTTCGACGGCATCGTGGAGAAGTGTCCGGCCGCGCGCGGATGGCTGAAGGGCTGGCAATCGTGCGTGGCCTTCGAGCGCGACTTTGCGAAGGGAGAATGGCTCGCGATGCCGCACAACCTGGTGATGTGGCTGCCGGGATACGGCGAGTGGAAATGGGCGGCGCCGCAGGAACTGGTGGGAAAGCTTTCCACCAACAGCAGCCTGTATCTTTACAGCCGGGCGCGGCTCGGGGAGAACTTCGCGATTCGCGGGAAGTTTCGACTGGAGACGAATTTGCCGGATCGAAAGCTGAGCTTCGGGGTGCTGTTTGGGCACGCGTTGTTTTGCAAACAGAACGCGCAGCCGGAATACGTGGCGCTCTTCACCACGACGGATCGCAACCACTTCCGCAGCGAGATCGGGCACCGGCATTGGCTGCGCGATATCCGCACGCCGGGCGCGAACGTGAAGCTGGTGGAGACGAACACGTTTCGCGTGGAGCGGCGCGGCACGCAGGTGAATGCGTGGGTAAACGACGAGCAGGCGCTGAAAGACGCGGAGATCCCGGAGGGGTTGCCGGACGGGGAAGGGTCGATCGGGTTAATGGCTTACCCGTTCGTGGCGCAGGAGCCGGTGCACATTATGGAACTGGAGGCGAAGAAGCTGTGAGGGGAGGGATGAGGGATGGAGGGGATTAGGGACTAATTCGGGGGCGGTTGTTGGCTGAGCTCCTGGCTGAGCCATTTACGCTGGGGGACGCTCCAGACGCCCTTGAATAGTCGAGACCACGGCGCCTCGCCTTCCTTGGCGCCGGATTCGGCGTAAGCGCAGACCTTCACGCGCGTCGCTTTTGGGTCCATCGACCACTCGTCGGGATGGCCGCGGCCGTGAAAGGGGACGGACTCGTGAATCGGAGGCGCACCGCTCTTCCGGAAGGATTCCTCGAATTGCGCCTGGATGGGGGCGAGTAGATCCGTCTGGCGGATGACGCGGTCATCCCGGAGTTCGAGCAGTTGGACGTCGGTGGCATTGCGGTTGTGGCCACAATCCACGAGGACCACCTGGCTATTCTTCGACCAGGTGGTCTTCAGATGCACCTTGTCTTCGGCGGGCAGTTCCGACTTGGGCAAGGTGGCGATGACGCGTCGGGGCTTCAGCGTGATCAAGAACGAACGGGCATGCGGCACTTCCTCGATTTCGGGATCGATGATGGCCACCGCGTAACGGCCGTTCGGAGAGATGGTCCATTTGAGCACCTCGTGTTTCGTGGCGAGGTAATCCGGCTCCGGGGCGGGCGCGGCACCATCGGGGGTCTTCGGCGTGGTTGGCGGCGGCTCGGCGGATACTCCGGAGTCCGGGGAACACACGAGAATGACCGCGAACGCGGCGGCGGCAAGCGATCGGGAGGCACGGTTATGCATCACCATGCGAACGAAGCTAGACGCGATGCGCGGAGAATGAAGCGGGAAACACGGGGATCGGCGCAACGCGCAACGTGCAACCTGCAACGTCCAAACGCGGAAGTGGAAATTCTAAAATGGTAATTCCTTGAAATCGGTTCCGTCCCTCCAGGGCTGATGCAAGATGATTCGGCGTCCCGAGGGTTTCACCCAGGGCTTTCAGCACCATTCCTTCGGAGCTTCTGCTGCGCGGTTAGCGGACATTATTTGCAAATGCTAGGTGGCGCTCCGCGGGTGCTTTGAAGCCCGGTGAAATCCCGCGCGCCTTCTTTTATGGCACGGCGGTGGTAACGAGGGCGGTGGTGCCGTCGGTGAAGGTGACGCGGGAGATGACGGACGCCGCGCGGAGGGTTCGCGCGCCTTGAACCGACGAACGTCGTTGGGCGGGGCTGCCGAGAACGTGGCTCAGCACGGTCAGTGACCGCACTTTTTTGCCGCCGATCACGCTGCCGGCGCGCAGGAGCAGTTGTAGCGCGCCCGAGGAGTCTTCGGCCCAAAGGCCGGATCCTGGCGGCTGTGTGGGATCTTTTAGAGTGTAGTCGGCGGTGAAGAGCGCGCCGCGTCCGGAGAGCACGCTCACGGAGGGGAAGCGCGACCATTTCGCCCCCGGAGTTCCCGGCGGCTCGGCGCCCTCGCGGGCGATCAACTCGGGCGCGTCGGCATTCTCGAAGGCAGCAACCACGGCTTGATCGTTTCCACCCGTGACGCCAGCGCCCGACAGGTGCGTCGTGAAGACAGTGCAAGCTTCGCCGTTGCGCGCATAGTCGGCCACGGGATTACCAAAAGCGCGATAGACCGCGCCGTTGATGCCGGGGACCGGCGCGCCTTTTTGAGCGAGGACGAAACCGTCGCGCAAAATGGCCGGCGCATTTGCGGGAGTGACCGAAGCGCCATCGGGCAGAAGGGTGGCGAGGGCCGTGTAGGAGTTTGCGCCCGGCAACCAGCATGGCTGGCCGAAGCGGAGGGCCGTGATTCCGCCGGGCAGCGGGACGCCGGAGCGCGCGTGGGATTGCACACCCGTTCTCGAGAGGTTCACGATCGCCTGCTCTCCGTTCGTGGCGGTGACGAGGCCGCCGAAGAACTGGAGATCGTGCTGGCCATGCCCCGGCACACCGGGCACCAGTTCGAGCACCTGGAGACGTTTGATAGGCAGGCCCGGCAGCGCGGAGAGGTTGTTGGCGCCCTCGCGGGTATGGAGCACGGCGCCGCCGGCGGGAGTCCACGTCCAAAGGCCGTCGTCATTTTGAGGGCTGATTCCGGAGCCTTTCAGTTTCGCGGTAAACGCCACGAAAGCCGCGTCGTGGCGCAAAACTGCGGTGAACGACTTGAAAAGGGCGCCGAACGTTCCTGGGGCAACGTTGCCCTCGCGAGCGACCTCGCGAATGAGGCCGCCAGGTTCACCAGCCCAGATCCCGGTATCATTGCGGGGCGTGATCGCGCTGCCCGCGACCGTGGCCAGCACTGCCCACCGATCGGCATCCGCGAAGACGGGCGACTTGAATCGCGCGAACGCCACGCCGCCGACGGTAACGCCGTTGGGATCCGTGGCAGGATCGCCCACCTTCACTTTCAACGAGGGGGTCTGGAGCGGACCGGAGAAAACACCCTGAACCGTTCGCGTTCCCATGCGCATGGTCGCGGAAAAGCCGAGGGAGTTCCCGGTGCCGAGCAGGGATGGCTCGCCGAATGTCGCCCACAGGGGTCCCTCCGGCACGCCGGCAGAACCGGTGGGACCCGCGGAAGGCACAGGCTGGCGCGTCGCATGCAGGATGGTGTGGACGGGATCGGCCGATGCGGTGGTGAAATTGACAACGTCGCCGAGGGATTCGCCGATCGAGTTTACCGCCCTGGTTCGGAAGAAGTACTTAGTACCGGGCTGGAGGCCAGTGATCGCCCGGCTGACCGGCACGGGATTCGCGCCGCCGACGGTTTGCGCGGGCGTCTCCGAGGTGAGCGGGAGGTCTGTTCCGTAAAGCCAGGAAACCTGCGTGGAGAGGGAATTGGCGTCCACGGTGCCAGTCAGCTTCGCGGAATACGTCATCACTTCCACGGCATGCTGGGTCGTAGCCACGGGTCCCTCGGCCGTCTGGAACGAGATCGAAGGGGTTTCGCTGAAGTTCCCAGCGGCGTCGTAGATGCGTCCCCGGAGTTGGTAAGTTCCCGCGGCCAGTTGAAACTGCGGCGCGGGATTTTCACTGGCCGGCACGATGATCGTGGCGCCGGCGCGAAGCTCGTAGGTGAGCGGCAAGGTTACGGCGGACCAGTTGCTGAACGTCGCGGTCAGCGGGCTGTTCGCCTGGGCGGGAGAAGGCGGATTGATGCTGAGGTTTCCTCCGCTGGGGCCGTCGCCGAGATACCGGGCGAGCGCAAAGTCGTACCCGGTCAGCGACTGGTAGCTATATCCCGAGACGACGATTTTTCCGTCGCGCTGCAAAGCCAGGCTGTTCGGAATCTCCCTGCTGCCGCCGAACAAGGTCTGCACCCTGCCGCCAGCGCCGAAGGATGAATCGAGCGTTCCGTTTGGGTGGTAACGCAGGACGAGGAAATCCTCCTGGAACTCGTCGAGCGTCGCGGCCACCAGGATCTTGCCGTCGCTCTGAAGCAAGAGTTCGGTAGCCACGCTGCTGCGGAAACTTCCCGTCTCGGTGACCACCTTTCCGGCGGTGCCGAAGGTGTTGTCCAGCGTGCCGTCGGCGTGAAAGCGAGCCAGCGTCACGTGGTAGTGATTCCCCACATGAGAGCGGCCGCCCACGAGGATCTTGCCATCGGGCTGAATCGCCATGGCATAAGCCGCATCATCGAGAGTGCTGATCGGCGCGATCAGCTTGCCTCCTGTGCCGAAAGATTGGTCCAGGTTTCCATTTTGCTCGTAGCGGACGAGCACGAAGTCGCGGGGATTTAAAGAGGCGCTGCGAGTGTATCCCGCCACGAGGATCTTCCCGTCCGGGAGCACGGACACGGCCTGGCCGGCATCTTCGAATCCCGAAATATCGGTCGATACTTTGCCGCCATCGCCGAAGGTGGGGTCCGGGCTGCCAGCCGCCGTGAAGCGGGCCACGATGATGTTGGCGGGATCGTTCACACCGCTGTAGCCGGCGACGACAATTCTGTCGTTACTGTCCAAGGCCATGGCGACCGCGAGATCGTCGGCCCCGAAATCGAGGAACGAGTCGGAAAGCTGGCTGCCACTGGGCGAAAAGCGAGTGACGCGGACGTTGCCCGGGAAGCCCGCCACTCCGGCGGTGGCGATTGTGCCATCGCGTTGGAGTTTCATGGCGAACAGCCCGCCCGAGGAATCGCCGCTGAAGATTTTGCCGCCGGAACCGAAGGTCGTATCCAGCGCGCCACTCGGGAGATAACGGACGAGAACGGAACCTTCTCCGCCAGCGAGGAGGATCTTGCCATCGTCAAGGATGGCGATCGTTCCTCCGACATCATAGGTGCCGCGGACATTGGTGAGGACCTTTCCACCAGTTCCGAAGCTTGGATCGAGGTCTCCCGAGAGCGCCAGTGCCGAGGAGGTGAAGAGAACGAGGAGGAGCAAGGAGCGAAGCATGGAAACGATCGCAGGTTGAATTGATGTTTGGGGAAGCGGAAACGACGGCGCGACGTGGAGGCGAGGGGGGAGTAGAAAGTAGAAAGTCGAAATTAGAAAGTAGAAAGAAGGCGGAGGTCGGAGGGGACGGTGGCGAAAGCAGAGGGGGTCGCGCGCCGGCGGGCGCGTGAAACGTAGCTGGGTTAGGCTTGGGCTAGGTGGGCGCGTTGATCACCGGCAGAATCAGGCCTGCACTTATCGCTTCTTGAAAGTCACGATCTGCGTTCCGGTCGCGGCTCCAATCTTTGCGCCGTTGGGCATGGCCAGGTCGTAGGTCATGTTAATTGACAGTTTCCCGTCAATCCATACGCGCGCGGTTGCGTCGTAGGTTTGTTCGCCGGTGACTTCGTAACGGATGTTCTTCATCACCACTTTTCCGGAGGGCGGAGCGTAGTGAGGATTCGTGAGAGTGCCACGGACGCGGTGGAGTCCGGCTCTTTCGTTCGGGATGCGCTGGTAGCGGAGCTTTCCTCGCACAACGCCTTCCGAGGCGAATTCCATGGCGGCGCCAGTTTCCCACTCGGTCTGACCCGGAGGGATGACGGGGTGGAAAACAGAAGCCTGGCCGATGACGCCTTCGGTCGCGAGTTCCTTGGCTTCACCAGTGGCCAGGACCGTTGTGTTGTTCGATTTTGCGGCAGCGTCGATTCGATAAAGGGGTTTGCCGAAGGTGTCCTCGAGGATGGCTTTCAGCTCGGGAGGAGCAGTTGCGGCGGAAATGGATTTTGGCTGTCCGTCCGGGAATGTGGTCATCGCTTCTCGCGACATTTCCGCATGCATTTGGATTTTCCCGTC
>CBHXZU010000226.1:0-8603 GCA_966125105.1 uncultured Prosthecobacter sp. | reverse complement strand
CAAACACGCTTGCGCCGTAGCACGGCTCGCCAGAGCGGTACTGACGTTTCCATTCACCGCGGACGGTGCCTCCCGGATTACGGCTTCAGCAGTGCCCTCTTGACGCTCTTTTCCCGAGCCGACTTTATCCTTGAATGGCACGCACGAACCGCTCTGGCGAGCCGTGCTACGGCGCAAGCGTGCTTGCGGCGCGCTTTTCCTCACCTCTTGAGACTTTTTAGACGGTCTCTTTAGAGAACTCACTACCTGAAAAAGCAGGTCATTCTGCAGGAGGCAACGGGAACGAGCTGCGGAGTGAAGGCCCTCGAGGCATCCGAGGGGAAGATCCTAATTTCGGAACTCGACCCTGATAGCGGGCCGCTATTAACGCGAACCACCGTGGGTAAGACGTAATTTGCGGGTGGGTCGGGGTCCTTCACTTCGGGCTCGTTCCTCGCCGCTTCGTTCAGGATGACTCACTTTTTTACCGCCAAGCATTTGGGGCGTTGAACGCCCATCATCGATGCCACGCGACTTGCATCTATCACGTCGCGATCGCGCAGCGGCGCGAAGATCCGGGCCGGCTCTGCCACTTTGCGTAATCCGCTACGCTGCCTGCTGCTTGATCTGATTCCGCAGTTCCTCGCTGCTGGAAATCGTCTTTGCCAGGAGGTTGGGCACCGTGGGACGAGCCTGCGCGCGGACGTAGATCTGGTAGCTGAAGAGTCCCCGCAAAATCGGAATGCGGATGAAGAACTGGTTTATCAGCATCGCGATTCGCCCAAGAATGCCGTCTCCAAGCACCTTCGGGAAAGGCGCCGGAATTCCCTCGATCTCTGTGATGTTGTAGCCGGTCTGCTCGAACAGCTCACGCAGGCTGCGGAACGTGAAGAGGCGCGTGTGCGTGCGATCGAGAATGCCTTTGCGGCCGTAATTGAACTGCCCGAAGAACAGCATGAATCGCGTGACGAAGAACGCCACGTTTGCGGTCGTCAGCACGATCTCCGGGCGCTTGTGCACCGCCTGCGACCGCAAGGACTCCATGAAACCTTCCGGATCCTTCAGGTGCTCGATGATATCGAGCATGAAGATCTGGTCGAATTGCGAGACGTCCACCGGGCACGGTTCGTTATCCATCAGCCAGCGGCCGTAGCGCACATTTGCCTTGGGCGACGATTCCGGCGCGTATTGATCCAGCCCGGTCACCTGGCCGGCTTCCGCTGCCATTAATTCGGCCACATAACCGCGGCCGCAGCCGACATCCAACACCGAGCCACCCTTCTTCACCGCGCCGAGCGCCATGGTGTGCGAAGAGCGAAAGCCGAGCTTCAAGTCGTAGGTCTCTTCGACTGGGCCGACGTCAAACTTGCGATCGTAAAGCAGGTTCTTCTGATGAAGCGCCGCCCGGATCATCGTCTTGAAGCAGTGCCACGCGTACTTTAGCCCGTTCACGTGGCAGATCTCGTCGCCGTAAAACGTCGGGATCGGCAGCTCCACGATGCGCATTCCCGCGAAATGCAGCTGGATGATGATGTCCGTGTCGAAGTGGAAATCGTTCGAGTTGCGCTCGAAAGGCAGCTTCCGGAGCGCCGCGACCGAGTAGAGCCGGTAACCGCTGTGAAACTCGCTGAGCTGCGTGCCCAGCATCACATTCTGGTAGGTGGTGAGCACCTGGTTCCCAATCCACTTGTAAAATGGCATGCCGCCTGTGAGCGCGTCCTGCTTTTTCAGCATGCGCGATCCAAAGACCGCATCCGCATGACCGAGAATCAGCGGCTCGAGCAAAGCGGGCAGCTTTTCGGGCGCATATTGCCCATCCCCGTGCACCAGCGCGACGATGTCGAAGCCATTTTCGATCGCGTAGTGGTAGCCGAGCTTTTGGTTTCCGCCGTAACCCTGATTTTCCGGGTTCCGCAGAATGGTGATCCGCAGATCGCCAAACTCGTGCTGGTGCTGCAGCCCCGTCGCGAAGGTTTTGTCTTTCGACGAGTCGTCGATGATCAGCACCTCCACATTTGAGTTCCGCAACTCCGGCGGAATACGGCTGAGCACACTCCCGATCGTCCGCTCCGCATTGTAAGCGACGATGAAAATGAGAACACGTTTTTGCGCGAAATCGATGGCGTCAGGCATCTGGCTCGGTCTTCCCTAGAACAAGAACCACAAAGAGGCCAGCCTTGGAGGAAATCAAGCTGCGGATGGAATGTGGGGCGCTCCGGGTGGTTGCGGAATCCGCTGATCGTTTCGAACGTCTGTCATCCTGACGGAGTGTAACGACGAGAAGGAACCCGGGGCACCCGCTACAGCTTCCTCGACCGTCGAAGCTGTGCCGTTCTAAAAGCTTTGGGTCCACTGGAACTTTCCACAGGCATCATTCCTCGTGAATGGCTCGGGATCCTTCTCCTCGTTACACTCGGTCAGGATGACATACGTTCGGGGAGGATCGCGCTGGCGGACCTTTCAAAACCGCGCGGCGTTCCCGGCCTACTTCCCGGTCCCGTTCCCGAGATTCTCGATCCCCGGCACCCGCCCGTAAGCGACAAACCTCGCCGCGCTGTCTGAGCGCGGCAGCTTGAAATCGAAAACGCTTACGCCATTTCGGCTCACTCCCCCGTACGTGCGGCCATCACTGGCTCCCACCATCACCGGCATTCCCGTGGCCTTTTCTTTCCCGAGATAGATCATCGTGTGGGAGATGGGCGGGTCGCGTTGCACTTCATATGTGCCTTCCCAAAACATGAGGTCGCCCGGCCGAAGATCCGCGAGCGCCGGATCGTCGAGGCTCGTCGGATTCACCTGCCGCAACGTTCCTTCCTTCTGTGCCCATAGATAAAGGCCACTGCTATCCCGAGGCGGCTCCTTCACCCCCGCTGCCTTGAGCAGGTAATAAATCGTGCCGCTGCAATCCATGCCTCCGGAGGATGGGTCGGAGGACCCGTAACGATAGGTGAGTCCCTGGCGCGTCAGCTGGAGGCCCAGGTTGAGCAGGCGCTGCACCGCCTTGGAGTTTGCGTAGAAGTTCGCCAGGTCGTCGGGATCCAGCGTGATGTTAGGGCCGATCACCCGGCTCTTCCTCGTCGGCTCCTCGCCGGCATTGTCTTGTGGAGGCTTGTCGATCGCGTTCTTCCGCGTTCCGTTCGCCTTGGACGCGGTTTTTCCACTTTTCGAAGACGACTTTGATCCCGATCCGCTCAACGATTCCTTGCCGGTCTCCGAAGATGCCACGTCATCCTGATCGCTTTTCCTATCGGTTCCCGCCGGCTTCTTCTTCGCGGTCCCTTGCGTGTCTGAATCTTCCCCGCTGGCCGCAGACTTGCCTTTCGTTTTCCCGGTCGACGGTTTCTTCGCGCCAGACGCCGCCGAATTGGCACTCGTCTTCGACTCACTCTCCGCCGCCTCACCATTGGTCGAGGAATCGCTCGCCTTTTTCTTCGAGGCCCCTCCAGCAGCCGTCTTCTTCGTCGTCTCCTCTCCGCTTTCCGAGCCCTTCTTGGATGTGGTCTCTACCGAGCCCTTTTTGGTCTCGGGTCCTTCCGTCGCCTTTTTCGCTGTGATCCCTTCGCCGGCCTTTTTCGTCGACGCGGTGGAGCTCACCGGCTTCTTCGCGGCAGTCTCACTCCCACTGCCCTTTGACTTCGACGCCGTGCTCTCCGCGGACTCCTTAGCGGAGCCACCGCCCTTTTTTGACTCCGCTGTCTCGTCTTGCTTGCGGCTCTCCTCGGCAGCCTTCGTCGCGGACGACTTGCCCTTCGCTTTCGTCTGCGCACCCGCGGGGGGCGGCAGCGTTGCGAAGAGAAGAGCAATCGTCGCGAGGATCAGCTTCATCTGCCCAGCTCCTCCAAAAGCGCTCGATTCAGGCGAATGCCTGCCTCGAAGTTCTCGATCGGGAAATTCTCGTTGGGCGCATGCGCGGCGCAGTCCGGCAGCGCGAGGCCGAGCAGCAGCGTCTCGACGCCGAGCACCTTCTTGAATGTGTTCACGATCGGAATGCTCCCGCCCTCGCGGATCAGCGCGAGCTTCTTGCCGGGAAATGCTGCGGCCAGCGCGCGCTGCGCAGCCTTGCCGTATTCCGAATGCGGATCGGTCACATACGGCTCGCCGCCGTGACCGTCCTTGATCTCCAGCTGGATCCCCGGTGGGCAGTGCTTCAACAGATGCGCGCGCACTTTGCCCAGGATCTCGGCGGGTTTTTGATCCGGCACGAGGCGGAACGTCAGTTTCACGAAAGCTTCCCGCGGCAGCACCGTCTTGCTGCCTGCGCCCTGGAATCCGCCCCAGATGCCATTCACCTCCGCGGTCGGGCGCGCCCACACGCGTTCCATGCTCGTGTAGCCCTTTTCGCCGAAGAGTTCCTTTGCGCCGGTGACTGCGCGCAGATCGTCATCCGTGAACGGGAGCTCCACCCAGGCGTCGCGCTCCCATTGCTGCAGGGGGAGAACGTTGTCGTAGAATCCCTCGACGAGAATGCGCCCATCGCCATCGTGCAACGAAGCCACGAGTCGGGCGATGGCCGTCGCAGGATTCGCCACCGCGCCTCCGTAGATGCCGCTGTGCAAATCCGAACTGGGGCCGAAGGCGCGCACTTCCATCGCGGCAATGCCGCGCAAGCCGTAGCTAAATGTGGGCGTCTGCCGCGCGATCATGCCCGTGTCGCTGATCGCGATGAGGTCGCAGTTCAGCTCCTGACGATGCTCATTGAGAAACGCTTCGAGGTTCTTGCTGCCGATCTCCTCCTCGCCCTCGATGAGGAAGATCAAGTTCACCGGAAGGTCGCCCTTTTCCAGCAGCGTATCCCCGACGCCGAGCACGTGCGCGAGGATCTGGCCCTTATTGTCTGTCGAACCGCGGGCGTAAATCACGCCGTCTCGAACCGTCGGTTCGAATGGCGGCGACGACCACTCATTCACCGGATCCACCGGTTGAACGTCATAGTGCCCATAAATCATTACTGTGCGGCGACCAGCCACATGAGTGTTTCGCGCGAGAACGATGGGATGACCGGGTGTCGGGTGCACCTCTGCCTTCAATCCCACGCTGTTGAGCTTCGCCTTTAACCAATTCGCGCAAGCCGCCACATCTTCACGCCGCTCCGGCAATGTGGAGACGCTGGGGAACCGGATGAACGTGAACAAATCGTCCAGGTGCGCTTGAATCATGCGACGCTGCTTAAGCGGAACCGGTTAATCCCGCAAGGGCGACGGTCGCCGACCCGGTCTGCAGCCTGGAGAGACAGAATATCTTGTGACTTCCCGTTCGACGCGGGCCTTGTTTGCACCGGCCTGATCCGCGGCCGGCGATTTCGCAGCAGTGGCGGGAACAGGTTACGCGCTGTAGTTGAGCCAGGGGCCAAGCCAGCGCTCGGCTTCGACCAACTCGAAGCCTTTGCGCCTGGCGTAATCCTCGACTTGATCGCGGCCGAGTTTGCCGACGGCGAAGTAGCGAGAATCGGGATGGGCAAAATACCAGCCGCTCACGCTGCTGCCGGGCCACATTGCGCAGCTCTCCGTCAGCTTGATTCCGGCGTTCTTCTCGGGGTCGAGGAGCTTCCAGAGCGTCTTCTTTTCCGTGTGATCCGGGCACGCGGGGTAACCAGGAGCGGGACGAATGCCGCGATACTTTTCCTCGATGAGTTCATCGTTGGAGAGCTTCTCGGTTCGGCCATAGCCCCATTCACGACGAACTCGCGCGTGCAGGCATTCGGCGAAGGCCTCTGCCAGACGATCAGCAACGGCTTCTGCCATGATCGCATTGTAGTCGTCGTGATCGGCTTTGAAGCGCTTCACCAGTTCCTCGAGGCCGATGCCGGTCGTCACTGCAAACCCTCCGATGTGATCGGGGACGATTCCGTCCTCGGCGCCGGTCTTCGTCAAATGCGTGAGACGCGCGGTGCGCGGCGCGATGAAATCCGACAGCGAGCGATACGGATTCTCTGCATCGTTGCCCTGCTTCTCCACCTGCTGACGCAAGAAATGCAGGCGCGTGTTCTCCGTTTCGCGCTTCTCGTCTGACCACAGGATCACGTCGTCACCATCGCTATTTGCAGGGAAGAAACCGTAAACCGCGCGCGCGGTGAGCAGCTTCTCCGCGATGATGCGATCGAGGAGCGCGTTCGCGTCCGTGTAGAGCTTGCGCGCCTGTTCGCCGTATTTCTCGTGATCCAGGATCTTCGGGTAAACGCCGCGCAGTTCCCATGTGTGAAAGAATGGCGTCCAATCGATGTAGTCGCGGATCACGTGCAGCGGGAAATCTTCGAGGACACGGGCCCCGGTGAACTCCGGTTGGGGCACATCCTGCGCGGCGAGCGACCAGGGAACACGTTTGGCGCGGGCTTCATCGATCCCCACCAGCTTCGCCGCCGTGCCAGCATGTTGCTCGCGGGCGGCCTGCTGCTCGGCCTTGTTTTTGGCCACGAATGCATCCTTTTGCTCCTCGCTAAGCAGCGCGCTCACCACCGGAACTGCGCGACTGGCGTCCAGCACGTGCACGACCGCCCCAGAAAACGCCGGAGCGATCTTTACGCTCGTGTGCGGTTTGCTCGTTGTCGCGCCGCCGATGAGCAGCGGCAGCTTAATTCCGCGGCGCTCCATTTCGCGCGCCACGTGCACCATTTCATCGAGGCTTGGAGTGATAAGGCCGCTGAGACCGATGATCTGCGCCCCCTGCTCCAGCGCGGTATCGAGAATCTTCTCGCACGGCACCATCACGCCGAGGTCGATCACCTCATAGTTATTACATGCGAGCACCACGCCCACGATGTTCTTGCCGATGTCGTGCACGTCGCCCTTCACGGTCGCGAGCAGCACCTTCCCTTGCGTCTTGACGGCCTGTCCGGCGGCCAGCGCCGCAGCCTTTTCCGCTTCCATGAACGGAAAGAGATAAGCGACCGCCTTCTTCATCACGCGCGCGCTCTTCACCACCTGCGGCAGGAACATTTTCCCCGCGCCGAAGAGATCTCCGACAATGTTCATGCCGTCCATGAGCGGTCCCTCGATCACCGAGAGCGGACGGCCATACTTCAGCCGCGCCTCTTCGGTGTCGGCGTCAATGTGATCGACAATTCCCTTTACCAGCGCGTGCGAAAGGCGTTCTTCCACGGTGCCTCGGCGCCACTCGGCTT
The DNA here is from genome assembly GCA_966125105.1 of uncultured Prosthecobacter sp. Lineage (GTDB taxonomy): Bacteria > Verrucomicrobiota > Verrucomicrobiia > Chthoniobacterales > Chthoniobacteraceae > SXWH01. Next base: position 1,507 of record CBHXZU010000226.1, on the reverse strand, counting down.
CCACCTTCTCTGCCGCAGCGCCCGGCGTCGCCGACTTCTTCACATTTTCGCCGTAAGCAACGAGACGTTCCGTAGCATCGGGTCGCCGATTCAGGAGCACGTCCTCGACGAGTTCGAGCAACTCTTTCGGCACTTCCTCATACACCTCGAGCATGCCTGCGTTCACAATACCCATGTCGAGACCCGCCTTGATCGCATGGTAGAGGAACGCCGAGTGCATCGCCTCGCGCACCACGTTGTTGCCGCGGAAGGAAAACGAGATGTTGCTCACGCCGCCGCTCACCTTCGCGTGAGGGAGGTTCTCTTTGATCCACCGCGCCGTCTCGATGAACGCGAGCGCGTAGACGTTATGCTCCTCGATGCCCGTTCCGACGGTGAGGATGTTTGGATCGAAAATGATATCCTGCGGCGGGAAACCCGCCTTCTGCGTGAGCAGATCGTAGCTGCGACGGCAGATTTCGATCTTGCGATTGAAAGTATCCGCCTGCCCCTGCTCGTCGAAAGCCATCACTACCACGGCGGCACCGTAGCGGCGAACGAGACGCGCCTGCTCGAGGAACTTCGCCTCGCCCTCCTTCAGCGAGATCGAGTTTACCACCCCCTTGCCCTGGATGCACTTCAGGCCGGCCTCGATCACACTCCACTTTGAGGAATCGATCATGATCGGCACCTTCGAGATCGCCGGCTCCGTCATGATGTAGTTCAGGAACTTTGTCATGGCCGCGGCGCCGTCGAGCATGCCCTCGTCCATGTTCACGTCGATGATCTGCGCGCCGTTCTCCACCTGCTGGCGCGCCACGCTCACCGCCTCTTCGTAGTTTCCGCTGAGGATCAGCTTCGCAAACTTTGGCGAACCCGTGACGTTCGTCCGCTCGCCCACGTTCACGAAGTTCGTCTCCGGCGTCACGGTCAGCGCGTCCGTTCCGCTGAGGCGCAAATACGGCTCCACCTTCGGCACCACGCGCGGCGGCACGCCTTTCACCGCCTCGGAAATCCGCGCGATGTGCTCGGGCGTCGTTCCGCAGCATCCGCCCACGATGTTGAAAAGTCCGGACTCCGCCCACTCGCGCAGTTGCGGCGCGAGCGACTCGGGCGTTTCGGGAAATCCTGTCGGCAACAGCGGATTCGGCAGGCCCGCGTTCGGATACGCGCTCACATAGATGGGAGCGACTTTGCAGAGTTCTTCCATGCGCGGGCGAAGCTCCTTCGGCCCAAGCGCGCAGTTCATGCCCACGCTCAGGATCGGAACGTGCGAAATGGAATTGTAGAAAGCCTCCACCGTCTGACCGGTCACGCCGCGATCGCCGTCCTTTTGAATGAAGGTAACCGACGCCATGAGCGGCACGACCTTCTTGCCCGCAACGGGCTCCGCGCCGTATGGGAGCGGCGTGAGATCGCGCTCATCCATCACTTTCTGCGCAGCGAAGAATGCAGCCTTTGCGTTGAGCGTGTCAAAAATCGTTTCGACCAGGAGAATGTCCGCGCCGCCATCGAGCAGCGCGCGGAC
>CBHXZU010000225.1:0-8605 GCA_966125105.1 uncultured Prosthecobacter sp. | reverse complement strand
TCTACACGCTCGGGCCGCTGACGACGGACATCGCGCCGGGCTACGATCACATCACGAGCGGCATCGGTGCCGCGATGATCGGCTGGTACGGCTGCGCGATGCTTTGCTACGTGACGCCGAAGGAGCATCTCGGTCTGCCGAACAAGAAGGACGTGAAGGACGGCGTGATCACTTACAAGATCGCCGCCCACGCTGCGGACCTTGCGAAGGGACATCCCGGCGCGCAATACCGCGACAATGCGCTGAGCAAGGCGCGCTTCGAGTTTCGCTGGGAGGATCAATTCAACCTCGGCCTGGATCCCACGACGGCGCGCGAGTTTCACGACGAAACGCTTCCGCAGGACGGCGCAAAGACCGCACACTTCTGCAGCATGTGCGGCCCGCACTTCTGCTCGATGAAGATCACGGAAGACGTGCGCAAATACGCCGAGGAAAAAGGCATCACCGAAGACATCGCGCTCTCAGAAGGCATGGCCGAGAAATCCAAGGAGTTCGTCAACGCCGGGGCCGAAGTTTACAGCAAAGCGTAAGTCCCAGACGCGAATCGCCGCTCGCGTGGCGTGGCTCGCCAGAGTTGCGTGGGCGGGAGCGCCGGCTTGAATCGTCCCCCACCCCATCGCGCCACACTCACTTGTGGAAATGCGCTCGCGCCCACACGCTTCGCCGCTTTCAATTCGCCACGAACATGAACGCCTATCCGACCATCATTCCCGGACTTCGCAGCCCGCGTGACGAAGTGAAGGGACTCGTCTACTTCGGCCGGATGCTCGACAAGATACGCTTGGCCGCAGCCGGAAAACTTCCCGTCGATTGGGAACCAATGCGCGGCGCCGCCATGAAGGGAAGTTTCGACGCGCGCTGCTGCAGCTTCCTAAGAGTAAACTACGCCGCGCTGGAAGCGGAGACAATCAAGGGAGACAAGAGCGACGAGGAATTGCTCGAGTGGGCTTATTCCAACGGCCGGCGCCCTACTGATGAGGAGACCGAGATCTGGAACGCATTCATGACAAAGCGCGGATGGCGCGACGCCGGCACCCAGCGTCTGCACGAACGCCTCGCCGAGATCGGACTGTCACCGGATGCGGCTCAGACGATGTTCGAGTTCATCGACATCGACGAAGGCCGCCGCCAACCAGGCGCCGCGAGCTAACACTATCCGACATACGCCAGGTGGCGGAAGTTGCGGGACGATTGCGCGCCGGTGGTCGGATTGGGCATTCCTGGGCCCAACCCGGGCAAAATAGAGGAAACTCGCGACACTTTTTCGCCGTCCAAAAGCGATTCGAATTCTGATGAGCCGCGCATTCGTCAAAGAAGAAGTCGAGGCCCCCTCGCGATCCGGCCGCCATCGCTCCGCCTCCGGACTTCCCCCAGGCGCGCTTAACTATCTTACCACGTTCGGTGCAGACTACTTGCGACGGGAAGCGGCGGAATTGCGCGAACAGGGCGAAGTCGAGTCCGCATCGCAAATCGACGAACTGCTCGCCAACGCAACGGTCGTTGCTCCCCCTAAAAAGAATACGGATCTCGCGGTATTCGGTTCCCGGGTGACCCTGAAGCTCGAGGATGGTTCGCTTAAAACCTATGGAATCGTCGGCGTCGATGAACTGCACTTCCACAACGACGCTGTGACATGGGTATCGCCGCTTGGACGCATGCTTCTGGGAGCAGAACTCGGCCAGCGAATTCTCCCGGACGAAGGTCCCATGGGCACCATCGTGGCTATCGAACCGATCTAGATTGGGCTAGCAAACGTGCTCCACATTGGCGGAGCGATCGTTACGGTCGCAAATCCGCATGACCACGTTCAGCCACAGCACTATCGAGCCCGATTTGCGGGATCGCGTATTGGAACGCCTGGGTTTCACCGCTTTGCCGCAGCGCACCATTCATGGGCTGCGGGAACTCTATGGAGCCTGGTGTGCCAGGGTGCCGTTCGACAACACGCGCAAGCTCATTCACATCCGCTCGGGCGACAGCGGTCCCCTGCCCGGCAGTTCGGCGACAGACTTCCTCGAAGCACACCTCCGCCACGGCACCGGCGGCACCTGCTGGGCGGGTTCGAATGCGCTGTATGCCGTTCTCTCTGCGATCGGATTCGACGTCGTCCGCGGCATAGGAACGATGCTGGCGGCGCCAAATATCCCCCCGAATCACGGCACGACGATGGTGCGCTTTGGAGAGGAAGAATACTTGGTGGATACGTCGATCCTCCACGTTGAGCCGCTACCGCTCACCGACGAAGACTCGTTGGAAATCTCCAACCCGGCGTGGGGAATACGTTGCGTCCGGCGCGATGGGCACAAGTATGTACTATGGCGCGCCATGCATAAACCGGACGGCTTCGAATGCCGGCTCGAAAGCTTCGGGCAGTCCGGAGAAGAGATCTACGAGCGTCATGAGCAAACACGCGGATGGAGTCCGTTTAATTACCAAGTCTCCGCCCGTGGAAATCGCGGCAATCGCGTGATCGGCCTCGCGTTTGGAAAGTCTGTCATCCTGGAGGCCGACGGGAGTGTCATTTCGAAAGAAGTCGACCATGCGGAGCGCATTCGTCTGCTCGTTGAGGACCTCGGATTCAGCGAAGAAATCGCAGGGCAGCTCCCTGTCGACGTGCCAACACCGCCCCCACCAGGCTCTGCCACTGCGCAGGCGCAATCAAGAGAGCTTTGAGCTGGAGAATCGCCGGTGAGCGCCCGAGTGCCACGCAGCCCTAGCGGTGGCGGATGATCTGGTCCTTGCCAGTTTTCGTCGTCTTATCCGGCTTATTGAGAACGGGAGCGGAGTTTTTGTTAAACACGATCGGCTTCTCCGTGGCGCCATCCGTCACTACAACCGTGCTGTAGTGCCAGTGATCAGCCCACTTTACTTCCTTAACAGTCAGTCCGTTCACAGATTCATTGCCTTCCAATCGAATGCTCAGCCGATCCCCGGGTTGCTGTAGCACCACGTAGGTGCGGCCGTCATCCAACTTGCCCAACCCGGTCACGACGAGGGTATCCAGCGGACTTGGATCGGATGGTGCAGGCGGCGCCGGAACAACCTGCGCAATCGAAAACGGGGATTGCGAAAGCGTTTCTTGATACCGGGAGCGTTCAAACGCCACAGGGATCGCAGTTTCCGCGGCGGCTGTGCAAACCACCGCAGCGGAGAGAACGAGAGCGGTTTTCATAAGGGCAGCGAGAAGTTTCCTCGAACTTCGACTGCTCCCAATGGAAACCGTTCAAACGCCGCGAATTGCTGAAGGCTTTCGCCGGCTGCGATCGATTCGCCTGCCGAGAGCCGCGGCCAACTCGCGGAGCCTGACAGTGCGAAGCAAAGAAAGGCCGTGCCGATGGCTCCCGACTTCCACCGACACGGCTTGGGGCCCTCCCAGGCCTCAGGTCTTTGCTATGAACAAAACTGGTTTTTCACCGGCCGACGAAAACTCGTCCGCCGTCCAAACGACCGAAACGTCGATGCTTCTCCGGCATAATTGAAATATGCATTTCCTTTCGTCACGATAGGCGCTGCCTATGGAGATGCATCAGCTCCGATACTTCGTTGCCGTTGCTCGCGCGGAGAACTTTTCGCGCGCTGCCGAGCAGTGCCACGTATCGCAACCGTCTCTCAGCCAGCAAATCCAAAAGCTGGAGGATGAACTGGGCGAACGATTGTTCGAGCGACTTCAGCGCAGCGTCCGACTTACTACCGCAGGCCAGGTTTTCCTTCCCCGTGCCATCCGCATTCTCGAGGAAGTAGAGGCGGCGAAACGCGAGGCATCAGACGCGAAGGCTTCGCTTTGCGGGACATTGACGATCGGAGTTCTGCCCACAATCGCGCCCTATCTTCTTCCCAAGGCGCTCACAGCATTCGTGAAAGCTCATCCAGGAGTGGAGCTCATTGTGCACGAGGACACGACGGCGCGGCTATTGCGCCTGGCTCACGCCTTTGAGATCGACTTCGCATTCGCGAGTGAGCCGATCAATGACGACCGGGTGGAGATCCAGGAACTGTTCGTCGAGGAACTCCTGCTCGCGCTTCCGCCCAAGCATCCGCTGGCAAAGAAAGATAGCGTGCGCGCGGCCGATCTCGAAAAGGAACCGCTGCTGGTGATGAAGGAGGGGCACTGCCTCGGCGACCAGGTTCTTAGATTTTGCGAGCGTCGCGACGTGCAGGCTAACATCAGCTTCCGCAGCGCTCAGCTGGAGACAATCCAGTCACTGGTGCGCGCCGGTTTGGGAATATCGCTCATCCCCGCGATGGCTGCCGGAACCGCGAAGCCTGGTTCTCCGGTGTACCGGCCGTTCGAAGGGAAACGCCCCACACGGAATATTGTCGCCGTTTGGCACAAACAGAGGCCGCTCAGTAGAGCGGCCTCGGAGTTCCTCAAGCATGTCCCTACCCCGTAACCGCCTGTTTCGAGACTGATTCTGAAACACCTTTCCTCGCCCATGAAATCCGCATCGAAACAAGACCAGCCAAGCATCTGGATCGGCACCTCTGGTTACCAATACCCAGAATGGCTGGGATCCTTTTATCCGGAGAAGCTCTCGAAAGCGAAGATGCTCACCTATTACGCCGAGCGATTTTCCACGACGGAGGTGAACTACACGTTTCGCTCGATTCCGACCCAGAAAACGGTGCAGCGATGGATGCACGAAACTCCCGAGGCCTTCCGCTTCAGCCTGAAGGCGCCGCAGCGAGTCACACACTTTGCAAAGCTTCGGAACTGCGCGGATGTGATCGAGCATTTCACGTCCCAGGTCAGCGGGCTTAAATCGAAACTGGGACCAATCCTCTTCCAACTGCCTCCGACGTTTAAAGCGGACGTCGCGTCGCTTGCAGATTTTCTCGCCGCGACGTCCTCAAAGATGCGCGCGGCCTTCGAGTTCCGTCATGAGAGTTGGTTCGTGGACGAGGCGTTCGAAACGCTGCGCAAGCATAACGCCGCATTGTGCATTGCCGATACAGACGATCTTTCCACTCCCGTCATCCAAACCGCCGACTTCAGTTATTTCCGGCTCAGGCGTGTGGATTACACCACAGCGGACCTCAAGCGCTGGGCAAAAGAAGTGAAAAAAGCCTCCAGTGTCGCCTCCGACACTTTCGTATACTTCAAACACGAAGAGACTGGCACCGGCCCAAAGTTTGGCGCGGAGATGAAGAGTCTTTTGAACTTGAAGTAGCCGTTGTGTCGCCGCATTCGGGGCTCTGACCTCTTGGCTGGCTTACCCAGGGCGTAGCTCATTCTTCGCTTTGCCCTGGGCTGGCATGTTGTTGGGCCTTTCGCGCGCCGTGGCACGAAGGTCTTTGGCAACGGATCTAGTTCAACGGTGTTACAGAAATCTTCGCGGTAGTCGCGTGGCGCTCACCCGCGGCAACGGTGACCGAGTTCTCAAACGCGTTCACCGTTTCGATGCAGACCATGCGCTTCCATTCGTCGTCACCGAAGTCTGGAAGCGCCGCGGACTTTGCGATCCATGGATTCCACACGGTCGTCGCACTGGAGCCGCTTTTCTCCACGGTGATGCGGCGGTTCATCGAAGGGTCGTCGAGCACGCACGTGGCGCGGGTATTGATGTAAACCCGGTCGGTTTCTTCGGTGAACGTGATTGGACCGTGCTGGCGAGTGATTTTTGTCCGGTCCGGGAAATCGCGGTAATCGGTCTCTTCCAAGCCGGTGACTTGCGTCTGATGCACGTCGCCAACGACGAAGTAAGTGTGCAACGCCTCGGAGTAGGTGAACGCGTTGGTCCCGGAATTCTCCACATCGAGCGTCATCTCAAGCGTCTGCCCTACGGTGTAGATCATTTGCGCTCGGAATAAATGGGGCCAGCGCTTCTCCGATTCGGAAGACGAACCTACGGACAACGTCACGCGCACTTCTCCATCGTCCAGCAGAGCGACTTCTTCCAAGGCCCACGTCTGATTCCTCACGAATCCATGCGCGCCGTCGCCAGGCTTCGGCCCGAACCACGGAAAGCAAATCGGCACCCCTCCGCGGATCGCTTTCCCCTCTTCAAAAAGGCTCTTCTCGCTCAGAAAAATGACCGGACCCGCCCCTTTGGGTTTCCAGTGCGTGAGCTGGGCACCGTGCAGGAAGATATCGGCTTCAGCCAAATCTGAGCGAATCTGCAGAACCGGCAATCCACCGGGCCCGCTGACCAATTTCACCACGTCCGGAAGATCCTCTGCGCGTAACTCCTGTGCCATTGCGCGAGCATACTGACAGAGCGCGGCGGAATGAAATCAAATGCTTACACGCCCGCGACACCACGTCTCCAGGCCTTCGTTGCTCCGCCTTCGTCCCTACCACTGCGGGAGTCTCTTGCCGCCACACGCCCGAAGCGGATCAAACCCCGCTTCACTTGTGTGTGAAACTCTCGCCAATTCGCTCCGAGCGCGCGCAGGGCCTTGCCGTGCCCCAGCCACAGGAAACTGGCGCACGCGTAGCCGAGGACAAAAAACTGCGCCTTCCACCAGTAGCTGACGCCGCGCGGATGGAGCGCAGCGATCCGGTCCTGGTGAAAGGCGATGTGTCCGGCCTCGTCGCGAAGGATCAGGCGGCACATATCGGCGATTGGCTTGTCGCCCACGTGCAGCCGAAGCATGCGATAATATGCCGTGCTCACGATCTCCACGATCAGCAGCACCAGCATCTCGCGTGTTGCGCCGATCCAGCGACGCAGTCCGCAAAACAGCCGAAACGCGAATGTCGTGTTCACGAACTCTCCGTGCACGCGCCGCACGGCTCCAGTGAGCAGGCGGGAGTGTTCCTTCTCCTCAAGGAACCACAAGTCGATCACGCGTTGCCGCTCTTCGTCCGTCCCGATCACTTCCCGCGCATCCCGCGCAATAAGCCCGCAAGGCCCGCCTCCATCGCCCAGTTGATATTCCGCGAGTGACATTGCGAGTAGCTTGCGCGTCTCCTCGGGGATGGTGAAAGGAGAGTCCCAATCCGGTTCGCAACGGTTGAGCCGATTCTCTTCGAAGTGTTGGATCCAGCGTCGCGCCTTCATCGTGCCACCTCCAATTCTCCTTCGACCCGACTGCCGCCGAGTTCTTCGAGTCGCGCGACAACCGCGCTGACCGTTTCTCGCAACGTGCTCGTGCCCGCAGTAACACCCACGTCGCGCGCGCCCAAAAGCATGCTTTCGGAGATCTCTTCCGCCCGGGTGACATGCACCGCGTTACGCCCTGCAGCCCGCACAGCTTTTGCCAAGGCGAGCGTGTTGTTGCTATTGCTTCCTCCGATTACAACCACCGTATCACAGACCTCGATGAGCCGCTTGAGCGCAGATTGACGATTCTTCGTGGGCTGACAGACGCTATCGCGGAAAAGCACCGTCTTCCCTCGCAGGTGAATGCGCATGGCTTCCACCAGAGCTTCCACGTGTTCAAACGGCTGAGTCGTCTGGGAGATCACGCCGTAGGAATTTGCATCGGGCAACTTGGAGAAGTCGGCCTCGCTCTCGATCACGACCGCACCAGGAAAATCCCCGATCAGCCCCTGCACCTCCACGTGTCCCGGCTTTCCGACGACCACCGGGGCATGACCCGCGTGAACCAGGACGGCGAGCTGATGGTGAGCGTGTCGCACCAATGGACATGTGCCGTCCGCCACGCCGAAGCCAGCCACGCGCCAACCTTCTCGCGCCACGTCGCTGGCACCATGCGCGGTGATCATGACTTGCGGCGTCGGAGCGGTGCCGATTCGATTCAACGGTGCCTCGAGCACGCCGCGCGCGGCGAGGCGCTCACGCACGACGGGATTGTGGACCAGTTCACCTAGAATGGTGAGAGGTCCTTCGGCGGCGAGAGTCTCGGCTTTCGCGATCGCGTCGCGAACGCCGAAGCACATGCCGTAGTGTTCTGCGATGTGGATGTTCATAGCGTTACTTTGTATCACAAAGTTTTAGGTCAAAAAAAGGAAGTTACTCTTCAGGCTCGTTCCGACCGGTTTTGACAATGCTTTCGAGCACCGCGAGATAGTCCTGGAATGCGGTGCGCCCCTTCGCAGTCAGCGCATAACTCGTCTGCGGCCGGTCCTGGACTTCCTTGATCACTGCTACCAACCCCGCTTCGTGCAAGGTGCGCAGATGAGTGATCAGATTGCCGTCGCTCATCTTCAATTCGGCCTTCAGATCCTGGAACGGCCAACTCGCCCGCGTGGCGAGAAGGGTCATGATCCCCAGGCGTCCCCGCTCGTGGATCGTCTTGTCCAGTTTGCTGAAATCAAACATGCGCCGGCTCTTCCTTCCCCTGCGTAGTCCAGGTGCATACCGCGTAAAGCAGATGAAATCCCCCAAAGGTGATGGCCATCAAGAGGTGCGGAGATGTGAGCACGAGATTCTTTTGGTCGAACGGTCCGAAAATAACCATCGCAGCGATCAACCCGCCGATGAGAAACGCCCATCCAAGGCGCGGAATGGCTTGAGGAGAAAATTGAGCGGCCGACAACAGCGCCAAGCCATAGCAGATCATCCACACCATCGGCAGCATGATGAAGGCGGTTCCGGATCCGAAAAGAAGAGTAAAAACCGCAGCGGTAAGGAACGCTGGTGCAAGCGCGCGCGCGGCCTTTCCCATAGCGGGAGAGAAGAAGGCCTCTCCCCGCCGTTTC